>CAIPKZ010000438.1 GCA_903865775.1 uncultured Prolixibacteraceae bacterium
GAACGATTGGTCTGTTTTTCGATGACAATGCTAAAATACTATTTTTAATTCACTTATGCAAATATAATCTAATGATATTCAGTGTTTTATATGATTATTTTCAATCTGTTAAAGTAGAAATAAATATGGACCATGTAAATATGAAAAAACAAATAGTAAATTCTAATATGTCGAACACTTTATATCAAATTGATTATATCATTTCAATTAATATATCATAATAACAACCCATTACACTTCTTTTAAAATACTTCAATCAAGAAATAGCAGATTTTGCCATTTGAAGTTCTTTTTGTCCAACTTTTTCTTCGAGCAACCGAACTTCTTCTCTGGAAATATTTGCATACAGACTACAATTCATTGAATCGATACGAATTAACAGTCTACTTTGACCGCAAATATTGATAACTTCTCCTTTTACGCCTTGAAGCGATCCACTCAATACTTCAACAGATTCACCTTTTTGAATTCGCTCATAAGATACAGTAACCTCTCTGTCGCATTGCTCTAAAAAGGTTCTGATGTTGTTAATTTGAGATTCAGGAATTGCCTGAGCTTTTCCTCCAAAACTCACATAACAAACTACACCTGCTGTATTAAGAGCAGTAAAAAATTCTTTGTAACTTACCTTGACAAAGATATAACACCTAAATAATGGCTGTTCTATCCATTTTTTGCGATCACTCCATGCCTTTAAAACTTTTCTCGTGGGTAAATAACATTCAATATTATTTTCCTTCAAATTGTCGAAAAGCTTTTTTTCGGCATTTGCTCTGGTATAAATTGCATACCACTGATAATTTGGTTTTTCTAAAGACATATTCGTATGTTTTAAATCAGTTAATTAAAACTCTAAGTTTTCTAAAATAAATTCTAATTGTTTTCAGAAAATATTCTCATCCCACTCAGTAATTCCTTTTCACTTTGTAAAAATAAGCTGTAGAAATTATAAAATCAATACGTAATTTCCGACTCTTTTAGCAGATATCTGCTATTTCATTTTTTCAGGTTTATTTTAGTTAAATATTTAATAAAGAAATATATAGGATGTTTTTATTGTTTCTTTCTAAGTTGAATAATAAGATTTGAATATAATCAGATATTCGTACTGAATCTAATAAATTCACTAAACTTTAATAAGTTTTTAGTTCTGTATGATTCATTTAGATTAAATTTCAGATTTCTAATTCCAACCAAATGGGTTTATGTATGTTTTTCCTTTTCAAGTTTTCCCTTCAATAATAGGTTTTCCAAACTTAAATCAGCAAACATTCTTTTTAAACGGTCATTTTCATCTTCCAGTTCATTGAGCCTTCTGATTTCTATAACATTCATACCTCTATATTTGCTCCTCCAATTGTAAACTGTTGCCTGGCTTATGCCATATTTTTTAATAATCGTGGAGATTGGCACTCCAGATTCATTTTCCTGAAGAATCCGATAAATTTGTGATTCTACAAATCTCTTTTTTGTCATAGTTTGTTTATAATTTATGGGTTAATAGGACAATCATTACTTTGTCAATCAAAGATTATAATTGTGAAAAATTGATGTGAATATATTGTCTGATATTTTCTAATGATTGAGATCAAAGAAATTAGAATTTTAAATCGAAACCTGAAGTTTGATTATTAAGGATGTCTTTTTAATTAAATTGTAAAATACAATTCAATGTAATCGAAGCATAAGAAAATAAAGATTTTGAAAGTAATTGTATTGAAATTCAAGCAGAACAAACAGAGTAATCCTAATTGCTAAACACATTTTTTGTGCTGTACCACGAAAAATTTATAGCATATTATTTATGAATTAAGAAGATCAAATTAGAATATAAGAATGAAAATTAATCATTTCTTATGTAATCTCTTTAATTAGAATTAATTCTAACTTGTAATTGCAAAAGAAAAAAATAATTTGATTTAATCCAAATTTATTTTCTGTCATGTGCGAAGATAATTGATATTTATATTCTGTCGGAATTTTTTCGATGCCATTGAATTTAGTTCTTCTTGAAATACCTGTTGATATTTGCCTCAGGATGAATGTACGTTGAATTTCCAAGTATATAATCGGTAAACTGGAATGCCTGATAGGGCCCAAGCAGAACTCCTTTAGATCCAAGTCCGTTGAAAATTCCAATTTGTGGAATTTCTTCAAGAAAACCAATTACCGGTTTCCGATCATGCATTGTTGGACGAATTCCTGCTTTCTGATTGATGATTTCAGGTAATTCATGTATTATATCATTTAATTTTGAGAGTAATTCTTCGCGTGCCGAAGTAGTTATTTCCATATTTAATTCATCCCATCGGTATGTTGCACCAATTCTATACCGATCATCTCCAACCGGCATCACAAATACTTCCTTACTGACTATCTCATTGAGGTTTAATCCTGGAATTTCCAGTTCAAGAATTTCTCCTTTAGAATGTTTGAATTTCAGTTTTTTGAAATATGGATTGAATGAGGCTGCCGCTCCTTCACAAAAGATGATCTTTTCAGCCGTCACATCTTTATAGCACACCATATCTGATTTTATCTGTAGTTTTTCGAAGTCTATTTTTTCATTCCGAAAGGAGTCTTTTTTCCGAAGAAATTCTGTGAAACTTGAAATAAGCTGTTGTATATCAACCCTACCAGCTTTTGTGATTTTTCCAATTCCGAATGGAGTAGCAATACCATCATACTGATGATTGATTTGAGGTTCCATATCCAGATAATCGCCAAGTCTATTTGCCAATGCCTTTGTTTTCCATAATGCAACATCGTCTTGGCCAAGAATTCTGCAAATTGGAATTGGATAATAAAGCTTTTGATGCAGTAAACCTTCTAATTGTCTGTAAGTCTCCTCCATTTGATGGAATGCATTATCTACCATCCAACTTTTTGTCATTCGGCGAAAAACAACGGGATTGATTAGTCCTGCGGCAATATCAGAGGATTTAATTTGATCTGGATCATTGAAAACTACTAATGATTTGCCTTGCCTGATTAGTTCATTGGCAAGTAAAGTACCGGCTAACCCCTGACCCACGATGATGTAATTTACTTCCATACTACCTGCAAGCAAAGATGAGTGAGAATTGTTCAAAAATATTGGTTGCTACTTTTCAGTTTGCAGTTCTAAATTCACAAAAACAGGTAAATGGTCGGATGGATATTGCTGATCTTTGGAATCGGCAAGCACAGCATACTGATTTATTTCGATATTGGTACTGACGAAAATATAGTCAATCCGGTTTTTCAAAGGACTGTCGAATTTGAATCCATTAAAAGTACCTATTGGTCCGTAGGGTGGTTCTTTGGTAATGGATTGCGAATCGTTCAATTCTGTTGTCAATAACGAAATTGGTTCCTGATCAGGTGTCATATTAAAGTCGCCGGTTAAAATTACTGGCAAATGTCCGGTGTTTAACTCTTTAATTTTTTGAAGGATTAGTTTCGCTGATTCAAATCTGGCTTTAACGCCCCGATGATCGAAATGAGTATTAAAAACCATGAATTTTTGTTTGCTTTTTAATTCTTTCAGAAGTGCCCAGGTACAAGTCCGGTTACAGGCTGCATCCCAGCCTAAGCCTGGTTTTTCAGGGATTTCAGATAACCAGAACCAACCTTCTTTTAGTGCCGTATTTTTTTTTGAATTGTAAAAAAGAGGCGAATATTCGCCAGCCTTTTTACCATCGTCGCGTCCTACACCAACCCACTTCATCATGGGTAACTGAGTCTGAATGTCTTCTATCTGATCGATAAGGGCTTCCTGTAAGCCAAAAATATCGGCCTGATGAAAGTTGAGTAAGGCGACAACCTGCTTGCTTCGGTTGGGCCAGGCATTGATTCCGTCGTCCGGAGTATTTAAGCGAATGTTATACGATATAACCTGAATGTTTTGGGCCATGGATAAATTATAGGCGAACATTAATAGAATCAATATAATTTGTTTCATTCGGTGCAAAAATTAAACATTTGGTACTCGCATGATTTATTTTCTGCCTTCATGATTGTTGTTCGTTGTTCTTTTCCTTTTTTTATAATGTACGAATAACAAAAATCAATGATCTCATTGAAGCTGTCTGACATAGGTTTGCCCGCAATTTCGTGTGCTGCATTACAATAGGTATAAAGCCAATATGGAATACCAAGTTTTTTTAACTTTCCGGCGATGGTATATGAACCATGCAGCATCAGGTAGCCGGGCTGAGATTCTTTGCAGTATCGATGGGGTGCAGAAGCATATGGAACCAGATTGTCGCAGGTTCCGTGAAATAGTAACGATGGAACCGCCGATTCCTTATAGATACTTGAAGTATCCGGAACTGCTCCGGCCATTGAAATAACTCCGGCGTAAGATACCGGACCACTATCGAGACCATAGCAGTATGGAGGCTGATAAGCAGCATTAAGAACGGTTTCAGCTCCTGCGCTGCTTCCTGAAAGAATAATTGTCTGTGGATCAATGCCCATTTTATCCCGATTTTGAATCATGAAAAAAGTGGCATCCTGAAGATCTTCTACTGCCTTGTTAAAGGTATTTCGCTTATCGATTGCCGGACAGTCGCATCCAAATCCGGTTTCCTGACCTTGCCTGGTTAACCGGTACGAAATGGATGAAACTACATAACCATGCCGGGCTAGTTTTTTGCAATATTCCTGAATTCCGGGTTCATTGCGTTTACCTCCTGAGAAAGCACCTCCATGAACATAGAAGATCAGTGGTCGGTTAGCTTTATTCTCAAATGATGGAGAATAAACATCCAGATCGAGCGATTGACCATCCTTAAAAGCATAGGTGTAGGTTTCAATCTTCACGGAATCAGTGATTTCATCCTTGTATCGTTCCTGTGCCGAAACATTCAGACTATAGAAAACAACTGGCAAAACGATTTTCAGGAAAAAGAAGGAATGTTTCATTCGGTGTATTTTGATTGTTTAGGATTTGGAATAAAAACTTTTTAAATTTATAAAAAAAACAGGTATGGCAATCATTACAAGCAGAACCAACGAAAATGGACAGATTAAATTTCTTTACGATCGTTGTAATTCATGTGGCCTTTGTGTCAAAGTATGTAAGGATTTTTCGCTGATTATGAAGGATAATCTGCCTGTTGTCAGCGATCATCCATTTTTCGGCTGTATCGCCTGCGGTCACTGTATGGCCGTTTGTCCAACTGATGCGATTGAAATCTCAGGACGGGAAATATCGGTTAATGATCGGATCGATTTACCGGAAATAAAAGACAGGGCCAATTATGAGCAACTTAATAACCTGATGACTGCCCGACGAAGTATTCGTGATTTTCAGGACAAAGAAGTCGGGGAGGAGCTGATCGAAAAAATAATAGCGGCGGCAGTTTCAGCTCCTATGGGACTACCTCCGACCGACGTTCGGTTGGTTGTTTTAAAAGGAAAAGCCAAGGTGCGGGAATTTTCGTTCGACGTGATGGACTATTTTAGGAAAATCAGCTGGTTATTTACGAATCAAATCATCTGGATATGGCGGTTGACGGGCAAAGAATCCTACCAGTTAATCAAATGCTTTGCCCAGCCGCTGGTTAAATTTTTTGCAAATACAAAAGAAAAAGACGAAAACTATTTGCTTTACGATGCACCATTGGCCATATATTTTACAGCTTCGCCCTATTCCGATCCGGCCGATCCGTATATTCCCGCTACTTATGCCATGCTTGCTGCAGAGAGCCTTGGACTGGGTTCATGCATGATTGGAAGTATTCATCCAACCATTCAGTATAGTGCTAAAAAGCTGAAGCAAAAATGGAACCTTCCGGCGAAATCACCTGCTGGAATTGTAGTTATTTTCGGCTATCCAAAATACAAGTTTAAGTCTGGAATAAGAAGAACTTTTGCCGAGGTGACTTATTTTGCCAATTAAACCAAATATGGAGTTTAGTAGATAATATCGTGTTTTCTGGATACAAATTGCCAGTTACTTTTACTGTAGAACAAATGCGTCAAGCTAAATCTTCACTTTTACAACCACTTTTTTCACCTTTTCCGGACCGTCAATTTGCATACACGGACGATGTATGTCCTGAGGAAAAAAAACTGCGAACTTTCCGGATTCAAGAACTATTGTTGATGTTTCTCCGGAATAGAAAGCAATGTCTTTTTCCGGATTGTATTCAGATAGAATCTGCTGCTTATCCAAAGTCTCAAAACCGATGGCTTCCCTTCCTGAAACAAGGTATTGAATGTCAGTATATATGCGATGTGTTTCCGGCAGACAATCCTGATGATCTTTGGTGGTATATTCGCTTACCAGTGCATAAACATCATCACCAACAATTTTAAATTTTCCGGTTTCAATACTTTCAAGGTCAGTGTTTCTGAGGAATTCAAAGCCTTTATTTAAGTTTTCGCTGATACCTGAATACCAATTCGAATGATTTAATTCATCAAGAATCATAGTGTAATTTTAATGGAAAGCATGATTTTTAATCTTCAGCAAAGGTAATGATTGAACGGTCAAATAAAAAGGAAATTACAAAGGCAGTTCACCCAAAAAGCAACAAATCCGATAATAAATCCAGTTAGTATCTGATCACGTGATCCGGGTTTATTTTAACTTCGCACTAAGTCGTAATTTCATAAACTTCTGAACCAACTTTAACCTAAACATAAACCTATGGAAAACCAACACATTAATCGCCGTATATTTATTAAAAATACTGGGATTGCAACTGCTGCAACTGCTTTTGCCGGCAATCTGGCTTTCGGTTCAACTTTTCAGCCTTCTTTAAAAAACGCACTTCCACGATGGCGAGGTTTTAACCTTTTGGATTATTTTGGGGCATTTCCTTCGAAAAACAATGATCAGTCGAAATCAACCAAAGACGATTTTAAATGGATGATTGACTGGGGCTTCGATTTTGTGCGTTTACCTATGGCTTATCCACGGTACATTAATTTTGATCCAGCTAAAAATGTGGTTCCGGCAGATATTCTAAACATCAACGAAAAAGTGGTCGATCAGATTCAGGAACTGGTTTTTTCGGCTCAGGAGGCAGGTTTGCATGTCAGTATAAATTTACACAGGGCACCCGGATTTTGCATCAATGCCGGATTTCACGAACCATATAATCTCTGGAAGGATCAGGAAGCACTCGATGCTTTTTGTTTCCACTGGGAAATGTGGGGCAAACGGTTTGCAACAATTTCGTCAAAAAAGATCAGTTTCGATCTGGTGAATGAGCCGCTAATGAAAGAAGATATGAACGACCAGTTCTCAAAAAGTACTGCAGTTCCGGGTGAAGTTTATCGCAAAGTTGCTATGGCTGCAGCCAACGCCATCCGCAAATCGAATCCCGACCATTTGGTCATTGCCGATGGTAATAGCGGTGGTTCAAATGTAATTCCTGAAATCACTGATCTGAAAATGGCACAAAGTTGCCGTGGTTATTTTCCACATTATATCTCACATTACCGCGCACCTTGGGTATTTAAAAATCCGGATGATGCGCCAAAACCAGTCTGGTCTGGAATTATTGACGGAAAATCGTTTAGCCGGAAAAACCTGGAAGAAATGTACCAGCCATGGATAGAACTGGTGAAACAAGGTGTTGGAGTTCATTGTGGCGAATGCGGATGCTGGCGCGAAACTCCTCACGAAATATTTCTCGCCTGGTTTGGTGATGTGCTGGATATTTTAACTGAAAACCAGATTGGATATGCACTTTGGAATTTCAGGGGCGATTTTGGCGTTTTGGATTCCGGAAGAAAAGATGTGGAATATGAAGATTGGTATGGTCACAAACTGGACCGAAAAATGCTGGAACTTCTGAAAAAGCATTAATCCATTCAGAGCCAGAACATCTCTTTCCACAATACTTCGTATTGTTCGGCGTATTGATTTACAATTTCGAAATTGGAGGTAATCAACAGGTTTTCCTGGTTGTGACTGGATGCCGAATAGGTCCAGTTAAAGCTACCGGTGAAAACAATTCTGGAATCGATAATTCCAAACTTGTGATGCATATGGTAGCGCGAATGATCTATTTTAACGGGGATTCCAGCTTTATTCAGGTCTTTGATGGCTGAACCATGGTCGAACATTTTATCGTCGTCAGTAATAATCCGGACAATGATGCCTCGTTGCTGACAGTTCCATATTTCGGTTGCCAGCCGTTCATCTGTAATCGTAAAAACACAAATATCGAGGGATTTTTGTGCTTGTTTCAATAAATCGGAAATAGATTCCAGTATATCGGTTCCCGGGCTGAATAAAACCTGGTGTCTCCGGAACATGTACTTGTCGATCAGTTCAAAACAGTTCTGAAGCCAGAAAAGCGATTGTTTCCCGTTGTTGGCTATTTCGAGTTTGCGGCCTTCGTTAAAAAGCCGGTAACGAAGTTCAATCAGTTCCAGACGGTTTAATGAACCGATCAGATCGGGAATCTCTGAATCCTTTTCATCAGCGAATTGTTGCCCGTAATTATCGGTCAGGTATTGTACTATTTTGTCCATTGGGAAGAATTGTGTTTTCCAGACTCCTGTCTTTTGTTAGAGACGCATGGCCGTGCGTCTCTACGTTCCTTTGATTCTTCTATTCTTTAATCATCTATTATCAAGGTTTTTCGAAAGAATACACCACCCAGTTGTTCTTCTCCTGAAATCCTGTTTCAATGAGTCCGAGCGATTCGGCTTTTGCTTTTACATCAGGCATATCCTGAGTGTAAAATCCGCTCAGATAGAGCTTTCCGCCCGATTGAAGAACGCTTTCATAAACCGGCAGATCAGTCAAAATCACATTTTTATGAATGTTGGCAAAAATGATTTCATACAATTCATCCCCAAGCAAACGGGCATCTCCCAATTTGGTTTCCAGGTTGAAAATATTATTCAGACGGGCATTTTCAACTGTACTTTCAAACGACCAGGTATCAATATCAATGGCTGTGACGCTTTTCGCTCCTTTCATTGAAGCCAGCATTCCAAGTATTCCGGTTCCGCAACCCATGTCGAGAACTGTTTTCCCTGTCAGATCCATTTCAAGTATTTGTTCTGCAACCAAGGTGGTAGTTTCATGGTTTCCTGTTCCAAATGCCATTTTGGGTTCGATAACCAATTCAAATTCTGCAGGTTCATATTCTGTGTGGAAGGGAGCACGAACCAGACATCGGTTGCCAATTAAAAGAGGTTTAAAGTAGTTTTTTTCCCATACTTCATTCCAGTTTTGATCCGGAATCATTTCATTTTCAGTAAAAACGGAAAAGGGCAGAAGAGAAGTAACTAAGTTGATTTCTTCCAGATTAGCCGATTCTCCGGGAATATAACCCAAAACGAATTCAGGGGTTTCGTCAAAACTTTCGAATGGAAGCTCAGAAAGCATTGCCACCAGGATTTCGCGGTTTTCCTGAGTGTCTGGAGATATTTTAAAGCTGATTTGAGTGTAGATCATAGAAATCTAAAAAAAGGAATAAGTAAAAAGTCAATAGTAAAAATCAAAAGTAGCATAAAAAAGGCCACCCGTTTCCGGATAGCCTTTGTATTTTTCCTTCGATACGCTTCGCTACTCAGGAACCGTCTGAAGATTTTTCATTTTTTAGTAAGCAGTAATTATTCCCAGGAAATCTTCAGCTTTAAGTGATGCGCCACCAATCAAACCGCCATCGATATCAGGCTGAGAAAACAGTTCAGGAGCATTTTTAGCATTGCAGCTGCCACCATAAAGGATCGAAGTTTCTTCGGCAACAACTTTTCCGAATTTGTCAGCGATTAAGCCACGGATGTATGCCAGCATTTCCTGAGCCTGAGCCGTCGAAGCAGTTACTCCGGTTCCGATTGCCCAGATTGGTTCGTATGCAATCGCGAGTTTCGAAAAGTCTTCAGGGCTGAGGTTGAAAATGGTTTCATCCAGCTGAGTTTTCACATAGGCATTTTGCTCGTTGGCTTCGCGAATCGATAAAGCTTCACCGCAGCAATAGATTGGAGTTAATCCGTTTGCCAGAGCAAGTGCTACCTTTTTATTCAAGGTTGCGCTGGTTTCACCGTAATATTCACGACGTTCAGAATGGCCTAAAATTACATGAGTGGCACCGGTTGATTTAACCATGGCAGCCGAAACTTCGCCGGTGAATGCACCTTTGGCATCAGCAGCACAATTCTGAGCAGCAACATCAATAAGCTGGCTGTCAACTGCCCCAACAACACTGGTGATATGGGTGAAAGGAGTTCCAAGAACTACCACTACGTTTTTTACACCTGATTTGGCTACTAATTCGCTAACTTCTTTGGCTAATTCAACACCTTCCTGAACGGTCGTATTGCATTTCCAGTTTCCGGCAACTATCTTTTTTCTCATTATGAATTGGTTTAAATCGTTTTGTTAAAATTTTTCTCAAAAATAGGGAATCACTTCCGAAGTATATCTAAAGCTTTTCTGTGGGATTGTTTTATTAACCTAATTTTAATGAGCATCCAGCCCAATAATTTCCTTTTCAGGTGATCTGATTACCAGTTCCCTTTGCCAGCCCAACTGCTTTTCAATCGCAGAAATCATCATTCCTGCAATATCCTTCCCGGTTGTTTTTTCAATCCCTTCCAGGCCAGGCGAGGAGTTCACTTCCAGAACCAAGGGTCCCCGGTTTGAGCGGATAATATCAACTCCGGCAATTTGCATCCCAAGAACACGGGCAGCCTTCACAGCCAGTTTTTTTTCTTCCGCAGTAATTTTTATGGTTGAAGCCGTTCCGCCCTGATGCAGATTGGCTCTGAATTCACCCTTTGCTGCTTTGCGCTGAATGGAGGCAACTACTTTCCCATCAATCACAAAACAACGGATATCTTTCCCTTCAGCTTCCTTAATAAATTCCTGAACCAGAATGTTGGCCTGCAGGCTTTTAAATGCATTGATCACACTCTCGGCAGCTTTTGAGTTTTCGGCCAGAACCACTCCTTTTCCCTGTGTTCCTTCGAGTAATTTGATGATCAACGGGGCACCGTTTACCATATTGATTAAATCGTTGGTGTCAAGGGGCGATTTGGCAAACCCTGTGATGGGAATATGAATACCATTTTGAGAGAACAGCTGCGATGAATAGAGCTTGTCACGCGATTTACTGATGGATTCCCAGGAGTTTGCACAATAAATCCCCAATGACTCAAATTGCCTGATCAGTGCCAGGCTGTAAAAAGTAAGGTTGGGTTTTATTCTGGGGATAATGGCATCCAGATTATTCAGGCTGTTTCCACCACGGTACCTCACTTCAGGATTAATCGAATCGAGCTTCATGTAACATTGCTGAACATTCAGGAAAATCATTTCGTGACCGTTTGCTTTTCCTGCTTCCATGATCCGTTTGTTACTGTATAAAAGCGGATTACTTGCCAAAAGCCCGATTCTCAGCCCGCTCCGGATTTCCTTCGTATGCTGGTACAATTCATTGATTTTTTCTTCGGAATGGTCGCCAAGCAGGTTGCTGTTGGCAGGATCTACAAAAACTCGGTTCTCCATCGCTTCCCGGCCAAGTATCATCCGGAAGCCCATCGAATCGCGGTTAGCCAGTGTCAATTCAATATTCCACTTGTAATTGCCAATTTTCATCAGGCTTTGGATCACATATCGTTTTTCAGAAATGCCACTCGAGCTTTTAACAATCCGCTGGTCGATGACCTTGGCCTCGCACCGGATAGCGATCCGCCGGGTATCCTGGATTGGATAGACTTCGAAACTGACCCATTTAAATCCTTTCCGGTTGAATTTCTGTATGTTACTGGCATGAATGGCCGATGTTTTGGCTCCTGAATCGATACGCGCTTTTATAGCCGGAATATTCATTCCCGGAAATGCGCACCATTCTTCCCCGCCAATTATGATATGTTCTCCTAATTCCATAAATCGATTTTTTCCTGAATGTTTTGTGTATTAATTTCAGGCAAGAAATAAAAGCATTAATATCTCTCTATTGATTACAATCCGAATAAATTTTGATCTTTTCGCATACAGTGAGAAACTCCGGATGTTCAAAATAAAATCTCTGTTCTGAATTTTATTCTTAGAAAATTTTAACCAGTTCTTCTGTAATACCATGAACCACAGGACAAACCCTGCAATTTTGATGGGTCAGATTCAGTATCTGGAACATTCGTTTGCGGTCGGTATGCGGATATTCGCGACATGCTTTTGGCCGGTCGTCGTAAACCATGCAGTAATTGTCAGCCATCAGAAAAGGGCATGGTGTTTTCTTGAAAACAAAGTCATTGTCTTCGTCTTTGAATAAATACTGAGAAATAAAATCTACCGATTTCATTTTCAGGTGCTTGGCCATCCGGTCTGCGTCTTTTTCAGTAACTACCGGACTAATGGTTGAACAGCAATTCGCACAAGTCAGGCAATCGAATTGATCAAATGCTTCGTCATGCAAGCCATGAACCACATCGTCCAGATTTTTTGGCTTTTTTGCTTTCAGTTTTTTGAAAAGGTTTGTGAATTCCTGCCTCCGGTTATTGGTTTGTTCATTCAGTTTTTCAGGCCTGATATATAGGATTTGATCCATAATTTTTTCGTCTCCAGTTAATTTGAGCTAAAAATAATCCGGAAATTACTATGGCGATTCCGATCATCTGATGAAAATCGAGTTGATCTCCTAAAATCAGGTAAGCAAAAACAGCCACGAATACCGGTATGATGTTGATGAAAATATTGGATTTGTTGATTC
>CAIPKZ010000439.1 GCA_903865775.1 uncultured Prolixibacteraceae bacterium
ACACTTTAAAAGTGCAAAAGTGGACATCAAGTCAATTCAAATCTCAAAATCAAAGAACGATTATATATACTTGTTTTTTAAAGTGTTATAATAAAATATCAAATATTAACGCACCACTAGTGATGGTAAATTGTAAATAGATGTCCTAAATCATTAACAATTAATCATTAACCATTTTTATTGATTTTGTTTGCGAATTAAATCCAGAGCAGAACCGGCTTTGAACCAGTCGATCTGCTGCTGGTTATAGGTGTGGTTCAGCTTGATTGTATCTTTGGACTGATCAGCATGCACGATTTCAAGCGTTAATTGTTTCCCGGGTGCAAATTCTTTCAGGTCGGAAAAGTTAAACGTATCATCTTCCTGAATTTTCTCGTAATCCGATTCGTTCGAGAAAGTTAATCCGAGCATTCCCTGTTTCTTCAGGTTGGTTTCGTGAATGCGGGCAAATGATTTTACGATCACCGCTTTTACGCCCAAATGACGTGGTTCCATGGCAGCATGTTCGCGCGATGAGCCTTCACCGTAATTCTGATCGCCAACTACAATAGTAGCAATACCGGCAGCTTTGTAAGCTCGTTGAACTGCAGGAACTTCACCATATTCGCCTGTAACCTGATTCTTTACTGAGTTTGGTTGATCGTTGAACGCATTAATTGCCCCAATCAACATGTTATTCGAAATATTGTCCAAATGACCGCGATAACGCAACCATGGACCAGCCATCGAAATGTGATCGGTGGTGCATTTGCCTTTGGCTTTGATCAGCAATCTTGCACCGATCAGGTTTTCACCATCCCATGCTGCAAAAGGCTGAAGCAATTGAAGCCGTGCTGAATCCAGCGCAACTTTTACAACAACCGATGAACCGTTTTCGGCCGGAGCCTGATAACCAGCATCTTCCACATCAAATCCTTTGACCGGAAGTTCAAGTCCTGAAGGAATATCCAGTTTTACTTTTTCACCGTCTTCGTTGATCAGGTAATCAGTTAACGGGTTGAAAGCCAAATCTCCGGCAATAGCCAGAGCGGTAACTATTTCAGGCGAAGCTACAAATGCATGCGTATTTGGATTGCCGTCGGCACGTTTCGAGAAATTGCGATTGAACGAGTGAATGATGGTATTTTTTTCGCCTTTTTCTGATCCGGGGCGCGACCATTGGCCAATACACGGTCCGCAGGCATTGGCAAAAACACTGGCTCCGATTTGGTTGAAAGTATCAATAAATCCATCACGGTCGATGGTGTAGCGCACCAATTCTGATCCCGGTGTGATGGTGAATTTGGCTTTTGATTTCAATTTTTTATCAATCGCCTGCTGCGCCAGTGATGCGGCACGCGAAATGTCTTCGTACGAAGAGTTTGTGCACGATCCGATCAAACCGACTTCGATCTGGGTTGGCCAGCCGTTTTCTTTGGCCACTTCGGCCATTTTTGAAATTGGAGTAGCGCGGTCGGGTGTAAAAGGACCGTTGATGTATGGTTCCAACTCATCGAGATTGATTTCAATCAGTTGATCAAAGTATTTTTCAGGATTGGCATAGACTTCCGGATCGGCAGTTAAATGCTCTCTGACTTCGTTTGCCAGATCAGCAACAGCCGCACGTCCGGTGGCACGCAGGTAGCGTTCCATCGATTCATCGTATCCGAAAGTGGAAGTGGTTGCACCAACTTCGGCGCCCATGTTGCAGATTGTTCCTTTTCCGGTACATGAAATGGATTGTGCACCTTCACCGAAATATTCAACAATGGCGCCAGTACCGCCTTTTACGGTAAGGATTCCGGCCACTTTCAGGATAATATCCTTTGGAGCAGCCCAGCCACTCAGTTTTCCAGTCAGTTTTACGCCGATTAATTTCGGAAATTTCAATTCCCAGGCCATTCCTGCCATCACATCCACCGCATCGGCACCACCCACGCCAATTGCGACCATACCCAAACCTCCGGCATTCACCGTGTGCGAGTCGGTTCCGATCATCATTCCGCCCGGAAAAGCATAGTTTTCGAGCACCACCTGATGAATAATTCCGGCACCCGGTTTCCAGAAGCCTATTCCGTATTTGGTTGAAACTGATTCCAGAAAATCATATACTTCTTTATTGATTTTAATGGCATCATTTAGGTCGGTCAGACCATTTTCGCTGGCCTGAATCAGGTGATCGCAATGTACGGTTGAAGGCACTGCTGTTTTACTCTTTCCTGAATTCATAAATTGCAGCAAAGCCATTTGCGCCGTGGCATCCTGCATGGCAACGCGATCGGGTGCAAAATCGACATAATCGGCTCCCCGTTTAAAATCGAGCACCGGCTGATTCGGATCCAAATGTGAATAAAGGATTTTTTCTGACAGAGTTAAGGCCCTGTTTAAGTGCCTTTTGGCTTCTCCAATTTTAGCACTTAATTCCTGATAGTTCTTTTTTATTAATTCAAGATCAAACATATTTTGGGATTTTTGTTCATTCAGATTCAACACTTTCACCAATCAAAAGTTCAGAAAAAACACCTCTGATTTGTTTTTAAAAGCGCCCGAAGATATTAAAAAATATTTGATTAGAAATGTGAAATAACATTAAACATAGATATATCAATATGTGGGTTTCGATAGCTCTCCTATGAAGCTTTCCAGAAATTGGAATGATAAAACATTCTTCCTGAAAATGATTCAGCTCAGCTTATGAATACTGAGTACCGTTTTAATTTTGATTGTTTAACTTTGTAACCAGAAATGATGCATTTGGTGTCATCAGTTAATCCAATAATTCATAAGAAAAACCTTTTATTATCATGAAAAAAATCTTCTTTCTAACTGTATGCATGATATTTGCCTTAGCTTCTATGGCACAATCCAATACTGATGAATCAGCATTACTTCAAGGTATATACGGAATAGGTAAGCAACAGCTTATTTCTGATCACATGAAACTTACAGAAGCCGAGTCAACCAGGTTCTGGAAAATTTACGATGAATATGAAATCGCCCGTAAAGAAATCGGCAAAAAACGTGCAGCCAATGTTTTGGATTATGCCGACAATTATCAGAACCTTTCACCTGAAAGATCGACACAGCTGATAAATGCCTCTCTTGAGATTAATGCAGCATATTTTAAGCTTTTGGATAAAACATTCAGGAAACTGTCCAAAGAAATATCGCCTGTTCAGGCGGCCCGGTTTTATCAGATTGAGTTCTTCCTCGATGGAGTTATTCGTGTGAAAATGGCAGACGAAATTCCACTTATTGCCGGAATTCACGAAAAGAAATAATCAGATTGCACCCAACATAAAAAAACTACCGGTCGAAAGCCGGTAGTTCTTTTATGACTGAAAATTAGGTTTGACAATGAGTCACGCTTTACCTGCAATTCAAATCAATCATTTCCTGAATGGATTTGATGCAAACCGGGCAAAAGACATCGATTTGATGCAGGTTATTCATCAGGCAATTGGGCCACGGACGGTAAACTCCCTTCGAAACATAACCTCCTCCTTCATAAACTCCAAGTTTATCGCCATTTTTACCTTTGTCAGGTGTAGGAATCACGGTTCCTTCAGGAAGCATATTTTTCCATTTCTTATCAAATCCGACCAAAGTGGTTAAGTTCGGTTCCCAAGGTTCCAGATTCGTCGGATAAAATTCGGAATATTCAACCCCTCCAACATACTCGTCGCCCAAACCGGCAAACAAATGTCCAAATTCATGAATGTAAATCTTTCCGGACTCGTCCACATGATGTGCAGCGCTTATTCCGTAGAAATTATAAACGGCACCGCCGCCATATTTTTCGGTATTGGCCAGAATGTAGATGAAATCGTAAGGAGCATTTCCGGCCACATCGCGAATACCCTGATAATCCTTAATCATCAGGTAGCGTTCAGAATCGAAGGTATAATACGAAGCATTTAAGCGGGTTTTCTTCCAACTATTATCGCCGGGCACATCCGGGCCCTCTTCTTTTGAAGGTGCCCAAACTCCACGAATATTGAATTTATTTTTGTTTTCGGAATAAGGCGAATACCTGAAAAATTCACTGGCAAATTTTTGACAATCATCTTTGAAAAGTTTTTCCTGATATTTGGCATATCCTTCGGGAAGAAGCACAATGTCAACAGTTTTGGCCGGAATCCCTGAATTTATGACATCAAAAACCGGTAGTTTTTCACGTTCCTTTTTAATAAAATAGCTTTTCGGATCAACTGTATATTCAAAATTCTTTTCAAAAATCCCCATCCGGTTAAGGCTTTGAATCGAAACAACTACTTTTTCCTTTGGGAAAGGCAATATCAAAGATTCAGGATAACAGCAAGCAGTAAATTTGGCTTCCGGAGTGGTTTGCCATTCGCCAAAAAGAGTGGAAAAGCCCCGTGAATAAATCAGTTCACCGGTATCGGCAGCATGCACTTCCATCCGTTGATTTCCATAACCAAGGGAGTCAATGAGGTATGTCAGCGATCCGGCCCAAAACTGCTCCTGAATCAGTTCATCGAAGAAATACTGTTCAGTTTTTGCGTTTCCGCAATGATAATAATCGAGCCTTAAAGTTTTCTCCTCAAAGAATTTGCTGAACTGGGCATCTGACTGATATGTCAGAAACAAGATAACAACCAGTAAGATAATTTTCTTCATATTCTGAACTTATTGATGACTAAATCGCCTTCAGAAAATTTATCCGGTTTCAGGATATTCATTTCCGCGAAATCAAATATAGCACAATAAAATTGCTGACAAAATGCGATGTAACAGGATTAAATATTCTTTATGAATTCGGAATAAAAAGATTCACCAACCAAATTTTTGCATTCGCTGATTATATTTGCAGGTATGTACTACCTATTTGGCCTGATCATTATACTGGGAGGCGCAATCATGATGATGAAGCGTTCGAAAGGAAAACCAATAACAGAACTTCTTCCTGAGCAGAACAAAGAATCGCGCCAGATTGCCGGGAACTGTTGCGGTGCACATGAAATATGTGAGTTCGACGACTTGGCTTTTAATCCGGAGGAAATCATTTATTTTAATGACGAAGAACTGGACGAATTACGCAACCTGCGCGAAGACCAGTTTACCAACCGGCAAATGGATGATTTAAGGGAAGTACTTTACACGCTCAGAACCAATGAAATCAGCCAATGGTTGATCAGTATGAGCAAACGACACATTCATATTCCCGCAATCCTTCAGCAGGAAGCCCGACAGTTGATGTCTGAAAAATAGCTGGTGCTGGTCAGTTAATAAACACTACGATTTATTCCTCGAACAGCTCGTTTAATCCATTGAAATAATCTTCTTCCCATCCTTCAGCAATGTTTCGGTAGGCTTCATCCGGAATATTGGTTTGTACAACTTCCATGATGGTGCCTTTCTTATCCGGATGAAGTTTGATGGTTACAATGGATTTTTTATCCTCATCCTCTTCACCAAAAAACCATTCCTGAACGATTTTATGATCCTGCTCAAATTCGAGGTTAATGCCACAGATGCTTTCTTCCCAAAGCGAAAATTCAGTACCGGCGACCGCTTCCATCACGGCATCCTCGCCTGTCCATATTTCGAGCATAGCCTTGTTTGTTAAAGCATTATAAACATCAGCCGGAGCTGCGGTAATCTTGAAGTATTTTTTGTATGTTTTCATTGTTCAGTTTTGTGCAGTCAAATATAGATTAATTTAGTCATTCAATTTCTCAATTCAGCTTCTTCCTGGCGTAAACATGTCGGTTTAACTTATATGCAAAACCAACGGTCATCAATTCTTTAGTTTGCAATTTGGCTTCATAAATTTCTTTGCCATCACTTCCAATCTTCCCTGTAGGGAAAGTTACGTTTGAATCGTAAAGCAAATAAAGATTCAACGTCAGGTTAATCCGGTCGGTAAGATGAGCGATAAAATTATTTTCCCAGTTAACATCCAGCTTTTTGAAAGGATCGAGGTAATTGATGAACATCTTGTATTTCGTTTCAAAACTAATTCGCGGATTAAATTCAATCTTGTATCGAAGATCGGTATTTAATCCGGGCTCCCAATAACTTTGACTGGTAGCCGAGACTCCAAACCGGGTTTGGTCAACCCGGGCTGTATCGCTGACAAAAACATATTTTGCTGTAAATGGTGAAAGAAACAGCGAGAAATTCTTGTTTGGCTTAAAATCAAGCCCCAGTTTGAACATGGTTTTAGCTGGCGACATAATTGTTGAAATCAGCTTGGTTTTATCCGGATAGTTATATCCGTTGAAAAACTGAGTCTGAAAATCGATTTCAGTGCTGTAATACCAGTTTTTGAATGCAACAAGACCAAGTCGGCTAATTAATTCAAATTTATCATCATTTTTCTGTGTCTGATTTAGATTTCCACCTTGCCTGATCCAACCATTCCTGACTTCACCGCTGTTTTCCCATTTCAACTTTGAGTTCGTATAATTGGCGTAACCTTTCAGAACAATTAAAAATGCAAAAGCTGAATTTCCTCCGGCCTTCCAGTTGTTCAGGTAGGTTTGAGAAAAACCTAAATTTCCATTACCGCCATAATTCCAGGGAGCAATCACATCGTATGCCTTCTTAATTTTGGTCAGTTTTTTCTCCGGAGTAAATTTTTCAAACGCAAAATCACGTCGCTGTTTCTGTTCGATCCGGGTAAAAGAAACATCATCTTCGATGGCAATCCCCAAGGCATGCTTGTCGATATTCATAAACTGAACTCTTATGGAATCGTTTTGAACATTTTTGATGTACATCCGGCTGACCGACCGCTGGTTGTTTCGCAGCCAAAGCTGGGTTGGTTTTCCGGTTAAACTGTGGATCCATACCTGAACCGAGTCATGGTCGGCATAACGCTGCAATGTTTGCACAAAATAGTTAATCGAATCGTTTACCGAACGCACAACCGAGTCGTTGTAATGAACCAGAATTTGCAGGTTTTGAATTTTCAATGAATCGCGCAGATGGTTTTGCAGCGAATCGGAAAACACCCTGACTGCATAGTGCCGGTATGCTGTGGCAGCCGAATCGAGATTCATTTTGTCAACTTTACTATTGTATTGCAGACGAGCCTGTTCGAGAAGCCGGGTTCTCTCTTCCTGACGTTTCCGGATACGGTTAAAGTCATTCGGAATATTTTTAAGCGAATCAGGATTGGCCAGAACATTTACTAAACTGTCCGGCAAAACGATGCGGGTTAATCGGATGATTGCTGCTTCGTTTCCTTCTTCGATAGGTTTTATTCTATTTTCAGCGGTTGAAGCCAGATTCTCGGGAAGAGGAATTGACTTCAAATCCACACCATTCCAGATGGCTCGATCAAGTATTTTCATCTTCTCCAAAATAGTATTATTAGAAAAGTAGCCGGAAATAAGAAGCGAGTCTCTCACTTCCAGCGGCGAGCGGTTGAGATATTTAAAACCCGGATTTTCCTGAAATTCATTCAGTTTGATCATGATGCTATCGATTCGCTCGTCCTCAGCAAAATGAATAAGACCGGTCACCATTCGCAGTATATCAGGATTTTCAACCTGCCATGCATTGGTTGGTTCCATGTGCTTTTTCAGGTAATCAATGCTAAACCTGATGGAATCAACTGATTCAGTACTCTTTCTGTTTTTGGGATTTCCCGGATCAGTCTCTGCAAGTATGGTCATACTTATCAGGATCAAAAACAAAGTGAAATAATTTTTAAGCTGCATAATTGATTGGCTAATTGGCTTTCTAAAAATGATGATTTGACGATAAAGTTGTTTTGCCTTTCAAAAATCAGGCCATGTTGTTTACCATTCAGAAAAAGGGCATCCTGAAAGGTAGGAATTATAATACCGGCCATCAGCAGATACTTCCTCCAAGAGCCAGTCAGGCCGATTAAATTCCTGATCTTCCGATTCCAATTCTATTTCTGCCATGATCAATCCTGTATTTTTTCCTGAAAACACATCAACTTCCCAAAGAAATCCTTTGTGCATGACTTCGTATCGGGTTTTTTCCACCGGATGCGAAATAGCAAGATCCAACATTTCCAGAGCTTCATTCAGAGGCACTTCGTATTCAAATTCAGGACGTGCAATCGACTGAGAACGACCTTTGATGGTTAAAAAACCCTGTTCTCCTGCTATCCTGATCCGTACAGTTGGGCTCGGGTAAAGACCCAAATAAGCCTGAATTATTTTTGTTCCTTCATCCGTTGGTTTCCAAAGGGAATGATCGACTAAAAATTTGCGTTCAATTTCGATTGGCATCTTATTTTGTATTGTTTTTGTTATTTTGCATCTGCAAAAATAAAACTACTCCAATGATTTCACGAGAAAATGCCCTTAATCTTTTGAATGATAACATTCAAAATGCAAATATGATCAAACATTGTCTGGCCAGCGAAGCTGTTTTGCGTGCCATTGCCCTGAAATTGAATATGGATCAGGATGAGTGGGGATTAGCCGGATTGCTGCATGACATTGACGTGGAAATCACCAACGCTGATCCTTACCAGCATGGACCTTATGCAGCCGGGATGCTCGATGGCTTGCTTTCTCCGGAAGCTGTTGATGCCATTGTTATGCACAACGAAGTGGCAACCGGAAAAGAACGGACCACCATTTTTCAACACGCTCTGGCAGCCGGCGAGACAATTACCGGACTGATCATGGCTACAGCAATGGTATATCCTGATAAAAAATTGGCCCCGGTGAAGACCAAATCAATTACCAAACGAATGAAGGAAAAAGCCTTTGCTGCTTCGGTAAAACGCGAAAATATTCTGGAATGTGAGATGATCGGAATCCCGATTGAGGAATTTGCAGAACTGTCACTGATTGCCATGCAGCAAATCAGCAATGAGCTGGGATTTTAGCGATGGAAGTTTGAATTTCAGGATATGAAAAGTGGTTGCTTTTTACGCCATGTCATCAAAAACATCCGGAGTATTTCAGATTATTCCAGATTTATTAAATGTTTCTTCCGGAACAGAACGATACCGAGCACAAAATAAAACACGGTCAAAGCAGAAAGCATAAAAAGCTCATAGGAAATATCGTTAAACGTTGATCCGTAGGTAAATATTTTATTCATTGCAATTACGGCATGGGTGGGTGGCAGCAGGTCGTTCAAAGCAAATCCGGCAAACACTTCGTGTCGTGGTAAAGGCATCATCGAACCGGTAAAAAACATCAGGATAAACAGCGGAAAGTTTCCCACGATCATCACCATGGTTGCATTTTTGCAGAAAGCGACCAGGATGAGGCTGATCGCAATAATGGAAAGTATGGTTAGAGAACAAACCAGCAAAACCAGCCACAATGAGCCTACACTTTGAAAACCAAGCACTTTGGCCAGCCAAAGTGTAATTCCAAAAGAAACCATACCTACCAGCCATTGCACCAGTGTATTTCCAATAAGATAATCCAAAACAGTCATGTAAGTAAGTTTGAGCCGGATCATGGTTTTGTCTTCCACATCGCGAATAATGCCCAGCGAAGCCGAAAGGATGAGCATAATAATTGAAAACACAAATATTCCGGGAGCATAAATATCGAACTCTGATTTGGCCGACGAATTTCCCATAAATTTTTCATCGAAAGTGTAAAGTGGTTTGTTTTGCGAATACTTCCTGATCATCGACTCCATCCCGGTAATCGAAAAGATCAGCCCGATTGAATATTTGGGGTTGCTGGCTTCACCGTAAACTTTGAAATTCGGGATATGCGCCATTTTCAGACTATCCGAAAATCCTTCAGGAATAATGATTAAAACATCAGCTCTCCTGTTTCTGATGAGCATTTTCGCAGCTGAAGTATCCTGCATTTCGGTCAGGATCAATGCTTGTTCTCCACTGTTGTAGGTCACAGCATTCAATTCACCGAGTAATTGTTTCCTGATTTCTGTAGAACCGTTTTTGTCGGCATCGTGATACAAGATAGAATAAGTGGTTGATCCGCCGCTGGTTATTGCATAATAAACCAGAATAAAGAATGGAGCAGAAAGGATAGTTAACAGGAGTGCCCCGAAATCCCTGAACTGCATGATCAAGGCTTTGTGTATGATGGCCAGTATCTTCATGGTTATTCCCTTAGTTTCCGTCCGGTTAAAGAAATAAAAACATCTTCAAGCGTATTTTCATTGAGTTGAATTCCGGTAACCGAAATATTCAATCGCTTCAATTCGTCCAGAATTTTAGGTAGAATTTCAATAATTCCTTTCGCAAAAAGAAAAATGGATTGGCCGTCAATCCGAACCCGATCGACCAAAACCAAAATTGAGTCCGCTAATGGAGCCTGGCCCGAAAATGTAATTTCAAGCTTGTCGCCTGTGCCAAAATTCCGTTTCAGTCTTTCCGGAGTGTCGGTTACCAGCATTTTACCGTGATCGATAATGGCAATCCTGCCACACAAACGATCTGCTTCGTCCATGTTGTGCGTGGTGAAAATTATTGTTTTTGATTCGGCCAGCGATTGGATAAATTCGCGCACCAAAAGGCGGCTTTGCGGATCGAGACCGGCTTCGGGTTCATCAAGTATCAGTATTTCAGGATCGTGCATTAAAGCCATCAGGAAATTCATCCGGCGCTGCATTCCTCCTGAAAGGGTTTTCACCAA
>CAIPKZ010000440.1 GCA_903865775.1 uncultured Prolixibacteraceae bacterium
AAGAAGGTTATGGAAGTCGCATTTTTTTTGTTACGGATATGGAAAAAACGATTATAGATTGCTTTGATTTTCCTGAATATTCCGGAGGATATGCTGAACTTATCAGGGCTTATTGCTATGCGAAGCTGAACAGTGAAACGATGATAACGTATTGTAAAGCAATTGATAATATTGCTGTCACAAAGCGATTGGGCTTTTTGGCAGAGTTGTTTGAGAAAAAAGAATTTGAAAACTTTATCAATTATGCAAAGGAACAAGTTAACCAGCGATATAATAATTTTGATCCGATTGGAATGGATATAGGCGAATTCCTTAATGATTGGCGGTTAAGGTTAAACATTAGCAAGGATGAAATTCTTGATATTTGTAATAAACAGTACTGAGAAATGATTTTACAGAAAGAGATTGCAAATGTTGCTGCACTAAAAAATGTTGTAAAGAGTACAATAGACAAAGACTGGGCTTTAGGCCATTTCCTTGATGCAATATTTTCCATTCAGGATATACGAGAAAAATTAATTTTTAAAGGAGGTACCTGCCTTCGAAAATGCTACATTCCGAATTACCGATTTTCCGAAGACCTTGATTTTACTTCAAGCGATAAAGACTTCAGGTTGACCAGAGCCCATCTCAACGAAATTACAAGCTTGCTGAACCAGAGAGTGGGGATGCTTACTCATATTGAATCGCTTAAGGATCTTGTTTATAAAGATCAGTTGGTAGGATTTGAAGCAGTCATTAAGTTTTGGGGGTCTGACCATCCCAGAAATGAAACACCACCCCCACCACTACGCTGGCAAACGAAAATCAAAATAGAGATCATTTTGTATGAATTAGTCTTGTTCCCAATACAAAACAGAGACATCTTACATGAATATTCGGATAAACTGACCGATCATGGAAAAGAAATTAGATGCTATTCTATCGAAGAAGTTTTATCTGAGAAAATCCGGTGTCTAGTTCAACGTTCATATACGGCACCGAGAGATTTATACGATCTGTGGTATTTATCCGGATTTTATCAGGACATTGACCTGAATGGAATCGCTGAAGCCTTTCATCGAAAAATGGCATTTAAAGGCCATGCATATGCGGGTATTGACCAATTATTAAATTCTGAAAATGATAAGCAACTCAAGGCAGCCTGGAAAAATAGTCTTGGACATCAGATTTCAGGAGAATTGCCGGATTATGAATTGGTAAAAGCAACATTGAAAGAATGGTTTTCTTTGTTTCTATAAATATTATTCCTTCACCTCTGTTCATCCGGCACATTCGCTTCACGCGCTTATTCGCTCCCTCAGCCCGTTCGTCCCTCACCGGAACCGGTCGCTCACACCGCTCGCTCAGCTCATAAGCCGGATTTGACCACACGGCAAGAGTGGTTCCTTACCTTGCATTCCGCGATTTTCAGCCCCAATTCCATTTCGCCTGCCCCAGCCTTTTCCCATCACACAAGCCAAACAATAAAGGCCGGGAACAAGCTCCATTTCATCCCATTCAATCGCTTCATACCAGTACAGTAACCACACATGCCTTTTGCCCACACGCTTTTGTCAGGTTATAGCTATTGTTTTTGTAAGCTAATACCCATCACTCCAAATAAAAAAAAGAAACTCAAATTTAGCCGGTCTCCCCCAAAGCTCTGCGCACCGTAAAACTGCAAGGCCATAGCGAGTGTTCCGGTTTTTTTTCTATTCAATTTGGCATTAGTTTCAATCAACTTTTTTATAAAAAAAACGGAACAACCTTGCATTTTTGCCACGACCGGCAATCCGAAAGGACTTTCTTTTTCTTTTTTGTCGTTTTTTCTTCCTCTTTTGAAAATATTTTGGCTTGTTCAAATTCAAACAAACAAAACCATTTTTCATTAATCTTAAGAGCTTGTTTAACAAAGCTAACTCCAAACTCAATTAAAACAGGTCAAACAAAATTATCAAACTATAATTTATTTAACTATATAAAACACCCAACTTGGGTACACCTTGGGTGTTTTTTATTTTGCGATCCTTCAATTTTGCGGTGCCCGGTTTTGGAGAAATCAGATCAGAACACAGATTGATTACAATCCAAACGGGAAAAGCAACCCAGTATTCACCTTAAAAATTGAAGCCTTATGTTTGGATTGGACACCATCACCTGGACCAAATTTGCCACCATGCTTTTTCTGCTTTGCAGTGTTTATTACGCTGCAGTTTTCATCCGGGCCTGGCTTAACCGCTCAGCCCGGAAGTCCGGCAACCTGTTCGAGAATGCCGATGAAACAGACATCCACCCTGAACGGATGCTTCCCATTTTGGTCTCAGCTACCGATTACCCCGGAGAACTGATCCCCTTTAACCACATCGAACCTGTTGACCTCAAAGTGGACTTCTATCGCGATAATGGTATTGATGAAGGCTACAATGTCGAACAGTTTTTTGAAGAGCATTTTCCCGACCATCCGGAAATTCTGGAGAATATCCAGTTTCACTCATAAGTCATACTCAATTATTCATTCTTTAAAACTCAAAGTTTCATGAAAACAAAAGTTCAGTTTTTCTTTAAACGGGCAGAAGCCTTTGCAGTCCTTCTTTTATTAAGTATCTACCAAGCTATGGCTCAATCAGCTGCCGGTATTGACCAGGCTACCGCCGAAGTAAGTTCTTACGTGGATCCAATCTCCAACCTGATTATTGCTGTTGGAGCCGTGGTCGGTTTGATCGGAGGAGTCCGGGTTTATATCAAATGGCAGAGCGGTGACCAGGATACCCAGAAAGCCATCATGGGCTGGTTTGGTGCCTGTTTGTTCCTGATTCTGGTGGGCGTGGTGATCAAAGCATTCTTTGTCTGATGCAAGGCTACCCAGTCAAAAAGGTGGATACCCGGTTGTATATCAAAGGGCTTTCCGGCCCTTTGGTATTCCGGGCTCTGTATGGCATCATTGCCACCTTCTTACTGTTCTCTGCACTCTATATTCTGGCCGGGGTTTTCCTGGCAGTGCTGATCGGAGTTCCTGCCTTTTTCGGGTATCTCTACCGACTCAATACCATCCAGAAGAAATATGGTCCGGAAGGATGGGGCAAAAAACAGACCGCAAGGAAACTACCTCAATTCATTAGCTGCAAACGACGAATCCATCAAATTTTTTTCAAATGAAGATCAAAAACCTTGAAAGCATATTACCAGTGATGGGATTTAACGGGGATATTCAGGTTTCCAATAACCTGGATTTGACCATTGGGTTCCGGCAAAGATTGCCCGAAGTTCTGTCATGCAGTACCGAGCAACTGTATATGCTGCACGATACTTTTCAGCGGATGATCAATCTCTTGCCAGCCGGAAGTTTTATCCATAAACAGGATTTTTTCCTGATCAAAGAATTTCATCCGACAGATCAGGACTGTGAAGTAGAACAACCATTTGTGAACAGCAGTAAAAGCTTGAATAATTCTTATTTGCAACACTTTGAGGGACGGAATTACCTAAAGCATGAATGTTGTTTTTACATCAGTCTGCTCAATAAAGGACTACTGAGAAACTATCTCGAATCCGCTTTGATCTTTTCCCGGAAAGAGCGCAACCTTGAAAAATTGCAATACGACAAGATCAATGAACTTCGAAGTAATATAGTTGCCATATTTAACCAGAACGGAATCGGATGTGAGCCAATTTCGAGGGAAGAAGCCATTGGCAACGAACATTCACTTGGACTGATCGAACGTTTTCTGAGCCTGAACTTTACCGACAACCATCCGGCACTCGGAGGAATCGATTTTCGGGACCGGCTGAAAGTAATGGACCAGTTTGTGGAAATCTTATCATTGAGCGACTATTCCCATATTCCGGCAGAACTTCGTCCGGCATCTGAGCATCCGCAAACCGGCCTTCCTGTATCGTTGGTCTATCCGGTAAGCTATCACCTGCCGTTTTCGCACATCACCAACCAGTTTATCTACATTCCCGATCAGCAGGAGATCAAAGG
>CAIPKZ010000441.1 GCA_903865775.1 uncultured Prolixibacteraceae bacterium
AAAATCGGTTACGGAATCATGTTTATGATTTGTGCAACAGCTTATCTGATTGCCTGGTTCGTGATGCATTTGCTGGTTCCGAAATTTAAGAAGATTGAACTGTAATAGGTTTGAGATAAGATGAATTAAAAAAGCGAAGAAGCGGATTCTAATTCTGCTTCTTCGCTTTTATAGTTCCTCAACTGCCCCTCGTTTTAAACGGGTAGTGCAAGTCTAAGCCTGCTGGAATAAATTCAAGTATTAATTTACTCCTTTCACCTTCATTTTCAGTGTGTAAACCGAAGTCCGGGCAGTGATGAAAAGGATATTACGCTTTTTGCCGCCAAAGCAAACATTCGATGGCGTTTCAGGAACATCAATGGCTGCAATTTTCTTTCCTGAAGGATCAAACACTGAAACAGCTTTATTGGTCAGATAAACATTTCCCTGTTTGTCAATCGTCATTCCATCCGAACCTTCCGGAGCGAAAAAGGTTTTGTCGCTTAAGGTTCCGTCGGCATTTATTGTGTATTTCCAGATTTTTCCATCGTTAATGTCGCTCACATAAAGTGTTTTACCATCCGGAGTTCCAATTAATCCGTTGGGCTGTTTGTAGTCGTCAATTACGCGAATGACCTTGCCATCCGGATTCAGGTAATAAACGCCTCGTTTATCCTGAACTTCTTTCCGTCCCGGTTCCCAGTAGTCGCGGTGATAATATGGATCTGATATATAAATGCCGCCGTTTGGTGCAATCCATAAATCATTGGGAGCATTCAGCGGTTGTCCGTTATAGTTTTCGGCAAGAGTCCGAATCTGTTTATCCATGGTAATGGCTACCAGTCGGTTGTGCAGGTCGGCACAGGCAACCAGTTCACCCTTTTTATTGAAATAGGTTCCATTCGAACGGTCGCAAGGCTGCATAAAAGTGGTGATGGTTCCATTTTCATCCCACACATCAATCTTGTCGTTGGGCTGATCGGTAAAAAATACGCGTCCATCGGGAGCAACCGAAGGACCTTCGGTAAAGGTATAGCCACTTCCGGCTTTGGTTACTCTGGCATCTTTGGCAATCAGATCCTGGCTATTAATCAGATCCTGTGCAACACATGATAACGTGATGGCATAAAAAAATGTGAATGTTAAAAATTTTGTCATGTTTTAATTGGTATAAGTTGGTTCATAAATGAATAAGAGATACAAAAAGCATAAATTAGATACAGTGCACTTATAAAAATATAAAGGTATAATTCTGCAGGAAATAACCGACTTGATTTTGAGTTCAATGCAAACCGTAAAATTTATTACCTTTGCTTTCAAACCCATAAGATGAAACACTTTGCCTGTTTGTTTTCCCTTTACCTTTTGTTGCTCAGCATCGTTCCATGTGTTGATGCCGCAAAGGAAAATACATTGAGCAAAACTGAAACTTCACAAAATTCTACTGCAAGTCACCCGAATGATATTGACGAATGTTCACCTTTCTGCACCTGCAATTGCTGTGTTTCACCCGTCGTTTTTCAGAATTACTCTATGGAATTTGACTGCTTTTATTTTATAAAGGATTGCCCTTCCGAATATACTTTTAACGACCTTTCCCTGACCGGTAATTCCATCTGGCAGCCGCCTCAATTGAGCTAATACACTGTTATTCATTATTATTTTGCTTCTTTCCTGAAATTGGAAAGTCGTGACTGTTTGTATTAATTTTTTGATGAATTCATTGTATGATAGAACGTATCATTTATTTTTCGATTAAGAATAAGTTCATTATTGGTTTGTTTGTTGTCGCCTTAATTGGTTGGGGAACTTATTCGCTAACCCGTTTACCCATTGATGCCATTCCGGATATTACCAACAACCAGGTTCAGATTATTTCGCTGGCACCATCTCTTGCCACACAGGAGGTCGAAAGTTTTATAACAGCTCCAATCGAAGTGGCAGTTGCCAATATTCCCGATATTATAGAACTTCGATCCATTTCCCGTTTGGGATTGTCTGTTATTACAGTCGTTTTCAAAGATGATGTTGACCTGTATTGGGCCAGACAGCAATTGAGCGAGCGACTGAAAGAAGCTGAAGACGCGATACCTGCAGGACTTGCCAGGATCGAACTGGCACCTATTTCGTCGGGTTTGGGCGAAATATACCAGTACCGGCTGGCTGTTGATAAAGGACTGGAGAAGAAATATACGCCCATGGAATTGCGTACGCTCCAGGATTGGGTCGTTCGGCGTGAAATGCTGGGTACTCCCGGTGTAGCCGATATCAACAGTTATGGAGGTTTTGTAAAGCAATACGAAATTGCCGTAAATCCTGAAAGGCTTCGTGGCATGAATCTGACACTGAATGATATTTTTCAGGCGCTCGAACGAAATAATGAAAACACCGGAAGTGCCTATTTCGACAAAAAGCCAACTGCTTATTTTATTCGTGGCATTGGTCGGGTGAAATCTCTGGAAGACATCGAAAAGATTGTCGTTCAGTCAAGTTCTTCAGGTATTCCTATCCTGATCAGGGATGTTTCAACCGTTCAGTTTGGGAGTGCAACACGATATGGTGCGTTTGTGGTCGATACGACCGAAGCCGTTGGCGGAGTGGTGATGATGCTCAAAGGCGCAAACGCTCATGAAGTGGTCGAAAACGTTAAAATCCGCATTGAATCTATACAGAAATCGTTACCCAAAGGTGTTACCATTGAACCTTTCCTGAACCGCTCTGACTTGGTGGGACGTGCCATTGGAACAGTTTCAAAAAACCTGATTGAAGGAGCATTAATTGTGGTATTTATTCTGGTTTTGTTACTGGGAAACCTTCGTGCCGGCCTTGTGGTAGCTTCTGTGATTCCACTGGCCATGCTTTTTGCAATTTCTTTGATGAATATTTTTGGTGTATCCGGAAACCTGATGAGCCTTGGAGCGATTGATTTCGGATTGATCGTTGACGGGGCGGTGATTATTGTCGAAACGGTGGTCCACCGCATTTCGATGAGCAAACAGAACCATCCCGGAATCACCAGACTTTCGCAGGAACAAATGGACGAAAATGTTTTCGATTCAGCTAAACGGATGATGAGTTCAGCCACATTCGGGCAAGTCATTATCCTGATTGTTTACTTGCCCATCATGGCGTTGGTTGGCATCGAAGGTCGGATGTTTCGTCCAATGGCGCAGGTGGTTACGTTTGCCTTGCTGGGTTCGGCCATTCTTTCACTGACATATGTGCCAATGGCTTCAGCTTTGTTTCTGAGCAAAAAAACCGAACACCGGCGTAATTTTTCAGACCGCTTGATGGAAGGATTTCATCAGGCTTTTAAGCCCATGATTGCTTTTGCACTTCGCCGTAAATTGTTGGTTTGTAGTTCTGCTATTTTGCTGTTCGCAGTCAGTCTGGTACTTTTTACCCGTTTGGGTGGCGAATTTATTCCGCAGCTCGAAGAAGGCGATCTGGCAGCCGGAGTCATGACATTGCAGGGCGGTTCACTGACCAATACCGTTGAAACGGTTGAAAAAGCCAATAAAATTCTGCTCGACAATTTTCCGGAAATAAAACATACGGTTTGCAAAATTGGTGCCGGTGAAATTCCAACCGATCCTACTCCAATGGAAACAGGAGATTATATTATTACCCTGAAAGATAAAAGCGAGTGGACAAGTGCACAAAGCCGCGAAGAACTGGTTGCCAAAATGCAGGAAAAGCTGGTTGTTCTGGCTGGGGTGAAATTCGAATTTCAACAACCCATCCAGATGCGCTTTAACGAGTTTATGTCGGGTTCGAAGCAGGATATTGCAGTGAAAATATTTGGTGATGATCTGAATACCCTTGCCGAAAAAGCTGCTGATATTGAAAAAATTATTCAGGGAATTGCTGGTGTTGCTGAAATCAATGTCGAGAAAGTTACCGGACTGGCGCAGGTTCAGGTTGAATACAACCGCGACCGGCTGGCGCAATACGGTCTTTCGGTTGAGGAAGTCAATCGTGTGCTTCGGACTGCTTTTGCCGGAAGTCAGGCAGGAGTTGTGTTTGATGAAGAAAAGCGTTTCGGGCTGGTGGTGCGTCTGGATAAAGACTACCGTCAAAGTCTGGATGATGTCAAAAACTTGTCGGTCGCCCTTCCAAATGGCGGACATATACCTTTTGAGGCGATCTCAGATATTCAGATCAAATCTGGTCCTGCACAGGTTTCGCGCGAAAATACCAAACGACGCATCACGGTTGGGTTCAATGTTCGTAACCGCGACATTCAAAGTGTAATCGCTGAAGTTACAAGAGAAATCGACCGGCAAGTCAAACTTCCAACAGGCTACTCTGTGTCCTACGGAGGTCAGTTTCAAAACCTCGAAGCGGCCAAAGCGCGCTTGTCGATTGCCGTTCCTGTAGCTTTACTCCTGATATTTGTGCTGCTCTATTTCACTTTTAATTCGGTAAAACAAACCTTGCTGATCTTTTCGGCTGTGCCCATGTCGGCCATCGGAGGAGTGTTTGCCCTTTGGCTTCGTGGGATGAATTTTTCTATATCTGCGGGAGTCGGATTTATAGCACTTTTTGGAGTTGCGGTGCTCAACGGCATTGTGCTGATCGCTGAATTTAACCGGCTCGAAAAGGAAGGAATTACCGACATTACCGAACGGGTTTTAAAAGGATTGCACACACGTCTTCGTCCGGTAATTATGACTGCTGCGGTGGCTTCACTTGGTTTTCTTCCCATGGCTTTGTCGAACTCAGCAGGAGCTGAAGTGCAGAAACCACTTGCAACCGTTGTTATCGGCGGATTGATTTCGGCTACATTCCTGACTTTAATTATTCTTCCCGTATTTTATATTCTTTTTTCTTCGCGCAGATTTAGGTTTAACTTTAAACGGAAGTCTATGAAAATAGCATCTCTAATTGTATTTTTCCTTTTTGGTTCATCTTTTCTGATGACCACTCAGGCACAGAAAATAAAATCGGTAACTATTCAGCAGGCGATTCAGATGGCACTCGACAGTAATCTGGCAGTTCGCTCTTCGACCTATTCGGTTGATGTTCAGAAATCATTAAAAGGTGCTGCTTGGGACCTGCCAAAAACGAACATTGACGGGCAATTCGGCCAATTTAATTCGTACACGAAGGACAATAGTTTCACCTTGTCGCAGTCGTTTGCTTTCCCCACGGTTTACCTGAACCAGAGTAAACTGGCCAATGCCAACGTGAAAAGCAGCGAATGGCAGTTGAAAGTTTCGCAGCTCGAAATCGCCACTCAGGTGAAACAGGTATACTGGCAATTAGCTTATATCTATTCGAAACGAAAATTGTTCGAATACCAGGATAGTTTATATTCAGGATTTCTCCGTGCTGCAGAACTCCGTGCCAAAGTTGGTGAAACCAATCGCCTTGAAATGATTAACGCATGCTCGCAAAGCCTCGAAGTGAAAAACCAGTTGAGGCAGGTTACAGCGGATTTAACCATTGCCAATCAGAAGCTAAAAACGCTTTTAAATACGGAAGAACTTATCACTCCTCTGGATACTGTTCTGCATCGCATCGATTTCACGGCAATTGCTGACAGTTCGGCTTTATCTGCAAATCCATCGGTAGCATATGTGCATCAACAGGTAGAGATATCGCACGTTGAAAAGCAACTTGAGCAAAGCCGGCTGATGCCCGATTTTACCATCGGATATTTCAGCCAAACCATGCAGGGAATTCAGGATGTCGATGGCATACCTCGCACTTTTGGCTCTGGAGACCGGTTCTCAGGGATTCAGGCCGGAATTGCCATTCCATTGTGGTTTGTACCCAATTCATCCCGAACAAAGGCTGCCAGAATAAAGGAAGAAGTTGCTCAAACCAATGCAGAGTACTATTCAAAATCGCTTTCGGGAAGCTATCATTCGTTACTGGGTGAATATCAGAAATACAGTAACAGCCTGGATTATTACGAAAAACAGGCAGTTCCTGAGGCTGATTTGATTATTGATCAGGCTACGCGCAGTTACAAAGCCGGGGCAATGGATTACCTCGATTATATTCTGAACCTTAACCGTGCTTTGGGAATCAGGCAAAATTACCTCGATGCATTGAACAACTACAATCAAATCCTTATTTCTATTGACTTTATTACAGGTAAAATATATTAACATTTACCCCTGACAGGGTTTCAAACCCTGTCAGGGGTAAAAAACAAAGCAACATAACATGACAAAATACCGATTCATCCTTTCAGTTATTATTTCAGCTTTATTTATTTCATTGGTTTCATGCAGTAGCGGAACAAAAAGCAACGGTGAAACCAAACCGGCAGAAATCCTTCCGGAAGATGTCGTAGAATTACGGGCTGACCAGATCAAACTGGCCAATATTGAAACCGGTTCTGTACAGATGCAGTCGCTGAGCGGCAAATTAAAGGTAAGCGGCATTGTTTCGGTCGCTCCCCAGAATTTGGCCACAGTTTGTATGCCAATGGGTGGTTTTGTGAAAAGCACTTCGCTAATGCCCGGAAATGTGGTTTCAAAAGGTCAAATACTGGCTGTTCTCGAAAATCAGGAGTTTGTTGATATTCAGCAAAATTATCTGGAGGCAAAAAATAAATTTGAATTTGCCGAAGCAGATTATAAAAGGCATTCCGAACTTTTCAAGAATGATGTGTATTCGGAACAAAATTTACTTCAGGTGACATCTGACTACAAAAATCTGAAGGCTCTGGTAAGAGCTTTGGAGCAGAAGCTGGCCATGATCGGGATTAATCCGGCCAACCTGCACGAAGATGATATCAGCAGTTCTGTTTCAGTGGTTTCACCTATTTCAGGATTTGTGAAAACGGTGAACATCAATATGGGAAAATATGTGGCTCCGGCTGATGTGATGTTTGAGATTGTCAACAGCGACAAACTTTTTCTGGAACTCACGCTATTCGAGAAAGATGCTGCTAAAGTTGCAGCAGGACAGAAAATCAGTTTCTTTATTAACAACGAAATGGAACATCATGAAGCGGTCATCTACCAGACAGGGAAATCAATCAGCGAGGATAAAACTTACAAGGTTTATGCAAGTGTTCCAGGTACCTGCAAAAACGTTTTGCCCGGAATGTATGTAAATGCCAATATCGAAACATCAGGCGAAAAAGTAGCAACACTTCCTGCTGCTGCCATTGTGAGTTTTGACGACAAGGATTATATTTTCATTTTTGATAAAAACAAGGAGGAAGGAGGCAAGCCTTTTACCGAATACCGCATGATCGAGATTCATAAAGGTGTTACCGACAACGGATTTTCCGAAGTGATTTTACCTGAAGGGTTCGATACTGTGACAGCCAAAGTGGTTATAAAAGGTGCATACAACCTCCTTTCAGCAAAGAAAAATGCCGGGGAAATGAGTTGCTGACAGATGCTTTTCTGACAGGAAAATGAGTGCCAGTCGTTAGGTTCAAGGCACAATTTCATGAAAATGTTTGGAGACTTTACTCAAAAGTCACTCTCAGAAGTTGATCCGTTGCTGAGGATTTTCAGGTAATCTGGAAAGGAATTCCTCTACCAATCCGTCAATCTCAACCAGACATTTTCCACAAGTGGTTCCTGCACGTGTAATTTTCTGAATATCAGACGTACAGCTTGCGCCTTTATTAAAAGTGGTAATAATTTCTTTTACGGAAACAACATTACAAATACAAACTAATCGGTTCTTCATCACAAATCTTTCTTCAATTGTATTTCTCAGGAGACAAACTTATTCTCCACAAACAGTTTAATGCCACGATAGGCATCAATAATCTGGTCACGTTTTGGAAGGGTTTCGTATATTTTTTGAATGTATTGCTTTTCGCTCATAATCCTGAACGTGTATTTGAAATTCAGGTCGAAAGCCATCGAAATCAGCATCAATTTATAATCATTTATCGATTTCATGTCCTCAATTGCGGCAATTTTGCAGGCAATGATACTTTTGATTATCTTATCCGAAACCTCTGAATTATTCAGCAAATCGATTGTCAAAGCCGGCTGAATACCTGATTTTTCTTTAAAAAAACGATACGAGGAATCAAAAATATCTAATTTGTCGGCATCGCGTAATAAACGGGCAAATAAGGACTGCTGTTCATTATCGAGCTTTGAAAGTTTGGGTTTGCTGTGATAAATAATGGATTTAATGACAACCAGTTGGAGGTCTGAAGTAATGGCTTGAAAGAAATCCATTTTTCGAATAATTTCGCCTGAAACAATTGCATGATCCCTTTGAATGACAGAAACTTCAGCATTTTTAGCCATCATTGAAACCCGTCCAATGTCATGAAACAATGCTGTAATTTCAGCGATTCGTTTATCCTCCTCAGCGGGCAGAACAAATTTGGCAAGTAAAAGTGAATTGCTGACAACTCGTAGCGAATGCGCACGAATTTCCTCAAACTTCCGTTTGTTTTCAGGAGAATCGGTAATAAGCGACTGGAAAAATTCCTCAAACTCTAAATGGCATTGTTTCAGAAGGTCTTCACTAATCATATGGTGGATTTATATGTTTCAAAAGTAGTACAATTCTGTTCCTAATCTGGTGAAAGGGTAAGATAATTATTAACAGTCAAATACCATTCATTCAATTGATTACCAGTGATAAGTGCAACTGTTAATAAAAATACAAGCCGTTTTTTGAGTTTTTTGGCTAAATCGTCTGATTCAATTCAAGATTTGCTATTTTTGTGCTCGCATAAATAAACTGGTCCTATAGTTCAATGGATAGAATGTAAGATTCCGGTTCTTATGATCTGGGTTCGAATCCCGGTAGGATCACTTTTAAAAAGTCAATCGCCTGATAATCAGCGGTTGACTTTTATTTTTATGTCTGTTTGTACAAGATTTGCACAACTCGTGCCAAAAAGTCACTCCTTTTCCTTTTATTCATTGAACTTTCAATTTCAATTCAACTTTTCCAATCTGAATATTGAAAATGATAATATCCTGATGAATAAAAATATAGTTTCAAGTCATTAGAATGAGATAATAAGTATAATCAAAATAATCAGATGAGGAGATTCCCCATTAATTCTTCTCCCGATATTGGTTTTTTCCTTATTGACTAAAAATTCAAAGCCAGCCCAATCCCTAACGATGTAGGTTTAAAGGAAATGGATTTATTAGCAATTAGTGGCACCGGTAAAATGCAAGAATTAATTGTACTATATTAAATATAGAGCTGACTAATTTTTGTATTTGCAGGAAATAATGCATTAAATATGAATGATCATAGCATTTATTTTCAATTAGTTGTCCAAGATCACATTGTAAACTCGAAGTTCTTCAAGTAGCAAAAAACCTTTTGTTCTTTGCTCTTATTTATAAATTCCCTGAAGGGATTCTCTCTCCTATAATTATGTGCAAAGATATTTTCGCATTCTGGAAAAGTCAAGGCTTATTTCAGAGTTATGTGTGCTGAGGCTACAGAACCGAAACAATCCGACATCCGATCAATTTGTTGAACTTTTAGAAAAGGCCAAGAGTTTATCAGTCGGAAGGGAAATCGGAGAATCTTGTTGTATTGATTATTGATTGCACTCGTCCGTTATATTACTACCTTTAAGGCAAACTAACTAAACGATCGATCATGCCGCTACTTATTGTCGGAATCGGAATCCTGATTCTTCTCCTACTCATCAGTAAATTAAAACTGAACGCCTTTTTTGCACTGCTAAT
>CAIPKZ010000442.1 GCA_903865775.1 uncultured Prolixibacteraceae bacterium
ATTCTCTGGATCATGGTGGTTGCCAATTTCGAACGGGCTTTAACCGGATGGCATCCCAGTCGATTGTTAACCGAATGGGTAGTTTTTGTAAATGCCATTCTGGCAACGGTATTGGTTCTGATATTGCCACGCGATCAAGAAACTGTTGTGATAAATGAGCTAGAGAATTACAAGCCTTATTATAAACAACTTTGGTTAAAAGCAGTTGGAATAATGGTTTTATCAAGTCTGTTGTTCCTTGGAACAAACCGACTGATCTATCAATATCCGGCTTACGAGAAAATGAATAAGTACAATTACCAATACCGGTTTGGACCCGATGCAACCTGGAGAGTTCATCCCAATCTGAAAAATGCAAATCACAAATAAAGAAGTTAAAAATGAAACATAGCATATTCTCAAAGTTATCTGCTTACCTGATATTATTCCTGATTTTCAGCATTCTGGTTTTCTGCCAGCCGAAACAGGAAACAGAATCGGTGAAACAGGTGATGGACAAAACCATTTCTGGTTTGTACAAAACCATGGATGCCGAACAATTGTCGAACCTGAAATACGATCTGGTGATGGCTCTTTTTTCAAGTGAAGATCTTCAAGCTCTGGCCACCCGACACTGGATGTTTACGGTAAATGTACCTGTTATGGTGTCAATTATGCGAAGTGCCGAGCAGAAGGATATCCCTTTTTGGTTAAGCGAGAGCGGATTCAAAAAGACAGAAATGAAGATGAATAACGAACAGGTTACTTATGAAGTCTGGCAGAAACCATTTGAAGCAGGCAAGATCGGATTGGGAATCAATGGATTTGAAAATTACATGCTTCATTATTTCGTTTCAGTGGCTCCTCAGAATAAGAGTGATCAACTTGAACTTAGTAATTTCTTTCCTGAAAATCAGTATGTCGGAGTTTTGGAGGATAGTGCTTTTGTGTATCACGACTGGGATGAGCTGGTTTTAAGGCATGTTCCTGAAGCCATGAAAGGACAGAAATTGCTCACCACAATCAGAGGGAGAGGAACCGAAACACACATTATCGGCGCTTTTCGGACAACCGATTATCCATCTTCCAAAACGCCTGATCAGGTGATGTTGACCTTGAGTTCGGATGCTTCTACCGGAATGGATATTCAATGGCGAACCGATACAACAGTTTCAACCGGGGAAATAAAATACCGCGAAAAAAGCGGCACACAGGAGTTTTCTGCCAGCGCCGAACGGTATCGGATGGAAGACCGTGAACTGATGAACGATAGGTATATCAACCGTTTCACCGTTCAGCTCCGGAATTTAAAACCCGGAACGACCTATGAATATCGGGTTGTTCCACAAACCGAATGGACTGAATATCATACTTTTTCAACTGCAGCGGCTGATAATTCATTCTCTTTCATTTGGTATGGCGATACCCACCATTCTCCCAAATTCGGTGAGTTGCACAATATCGCTGACATGGCCCATCCCGATGTTGCATTTTATTCCATTGCCGGAGACATGGTCAGTGATGGTTTGTTCCGCAATCAATGGGACGATTTATTTCAATTTTCCAAAGATGTAATTTCGAGGAAACCGTTTATGAACGTACTTGGAAATCACGACAACCGGAGCGGTTTGGGTGCACTGATGTACCGCGAATTGTTCAGCTATCCGAAAATCGGGCCTGTTGGCGTTCCGCCGGAACACAGCTATTCATTCCGTTATAAAAATGCACTGTTCCTGATGGTCGATGTCACCTCGCCGATAGATATCCAAACTTCATGGATTGAAGATCAGCTTTCACATACCGATGCCACCTGGAAATTTGTAATGTTTCATTTTCCTCCGTATAACTGGGAAGAACCATACTTCAATATCCAGAAAGCCTGGGGTCCAATTTTCGACAAATACCATGTGGACATGGTTATGAGCGGACACATTCACTATTACATGCGCTCCAACCCGATGAAAGCTGGAAAAGTTGTTCAATCGTACAATGACGGAACAGCCTACGTAATCTCAGTCGGAATTCCGACAAATCCTCATCCTATTACCGATGAACCTTATGCTGCAGTCAGGAATACCGATGGCGACCTTTATCAGTACATGAAAATTGATGGTAATCAGCTGACTTATACAGCAGTTAATTCAGCGAACAAATTGATTGATTCTTTCAGTATTAAAAAATAATAATTTACAATACCCCTGACAGGGGTAAAAACAAAACATCTACCAATGAAGAAACTATTCGCATTCCATCTTTTATTCTTTATTTTCATCGTTTCAAGCGCCGCACAACCAACAGGCCGCTTAAAGTTTAATTCGGATGGCGAGTTTAAGATTGTACAATTTACCGATACGCACGTGCATGTTGTTGATGGCGACAATTTGGACGTATATGAAACCATCCGGCAAGTTTTGGAAATTGAGAAGCCCAATCTGGTTGTTCTTACCGGCGATATTGTTACGGAGGAAAATCCTGAAGAAGGTTTCCGGCGCTTTTCAGCCGTTTTTAGCAAGGCGAAAGTGCCATGGGTTGTGGTTTTTGGTAACCATGAATCCGAACGCGGTTATGAAAGGAAACAGGTTGCTGACTTTCTGCAAAAACTTCCATTTTGTTATAATGATGATAAAGGCAAGATTAAAGGAAATTCTAATTTTATTTTTCCGGTTTATGGAAAAGAAAAGAATCCTAAAGCTTTGTTATATTGCATGGATTCGAATGATTACAGTACACTTCAGCCCAATGTTGACGGTTACGGATGGTTCGATTTTTCCCAGATTGAGTGGTACCGCAATAACAGCAAAAAATTCACTCACGTTAACAAAGGGAATCCGTTACCGGCACTCGCATTTTTTCACATTCCGCTTCCTGAATATAAAATTGCCCTGAATAATCCAGCTTCTATGACTTTTGGAGTTAAAAATGAGGAAATTTGCAGTCCTGAAATCAATAGTGGAATGTTTACCGCGATGCTCGAATGTGGTGATGTGATGGGAACATTTGTCGGACACGATCACATGAATGATTACATTGGAACCTATCACAACATTGCTCTGGCTTATGGGCGAATTACCAAAGTTATGAAAGATCCGGTTCATGATCCGAAACCGGGTGGACGGGTAATTGTTTTAAAGGAGGGGCAGCGACAATTCGATACCTGGATTCGTGAGAAAGACGGACAAAAGGTTCTGGAGTATCGTTGGCCCGATTCATTCAGGAAATAGTAACAAAAAATCATTAAAATGAAACCTCCATGACAAAATTTTGACGCACAACTTGTCCCGAATATTTATCGGGAGGAGAATGATCATAAAATCAAAAATGAAGACATGCTTTTTTTAAGACTCACCCTTCGGGGGAGGTTTGGAGGGGGCTTAAAAATTATTAACATATGAAAGATTTTTCACGCAGAACATTCCTGAAATCAGCCTCATTTGCTGCAGCAGGAACACTAATAATTCCACACCTGTTTAGTTGTTCTGCAAATAACAAACTAAATATTGCAATAATCGGAGTTGGTGGCCGGGGAGAAGATAACTGGGAGAAACTGTTTGTGGATGCCAAAGAAAATGAAGGAAAGGATGGTCCTAAAAGGAAAATACTGGCTGAAAATGTGGTTGCCCTTTGTGATGTGGATGAAGTACGTGCTGCTGATGGTTTTAAAGCATTTCCAAAAGCTAAAAGATATAAAGATTTCCGTGTCATGTTCGACGAAATGGCCAACCAGATTGATGCAGTGATCATCTCGACACCTGACCATTCTCACTTTGCTGCCACAATGGTTGCCATGCAATTGGGAAAACATGTTTATGTCGAAAAACCTTTGGCTCATAATATCTGGCAGTTGCGAACCCTGAAAAAAGCAGCCAAACATTACGGAATCATTTCACAGATGGGGAACCAGGGTCATACGACCAATGGAATCCGGCAGATCAGAGAATGGTATGAAGCTGATGTTTTGGGTCAGGTGAAAGAAGTTCATGCCTGGTTTGGTCCTTATGATTTTAAACCCGGTGGTTACTGGACCAAACCAGAAAGTTTTCCTCCTTCGGCACAGCCCGTTCGCGCTGGTTTCGACTGGGATTTATGGTTGGGTCAGGCTGAAGAGCGTCCATACAACAGCGCTTATTGTCCCAAATCGTGGAGAGGTTTTTATGATTTTGGCAATGGTCTGTTAGGCGATTGGTCGTGCCATACCCTCGACGGTCCATTCTGGGCGCTTGATCTCGGAATGCCGCATACCGTTGAGGCATCAGTGTCCAATCCGGTTCCTGATCATAGCTTTATTCCGGATGAATCGGTAATTGCCTATCAGTTTGGTTCCCGTGGAGATAAAGCTCCGGTCAACTTATTCTGGCACGAAGGTGGTTCAAGACCTGAAATTCGTCCAGAGTGGGGAATCGACAAATTACCGGGCTCAGGCATGGTGATGATTGGCGAGAAGAAAACCTTAATTACCGGTGGAAGACCAAACGATCCGAAATTGATCGTTTCGGAAGAAGAATGGAAAGAATTTCTGAAAAATCCTCCGGCGCAAAAATTTCAAAGAATTGGCGAAGAAATGCCACAGCAGGAATGGATTGATTGTATTAAAAACAATACGCTGCCCGGATCGAATTTCGATTATTCAGCCGAATTATCAGAAATGGCACTCGTAGGTGTATTGGCTCAGAAATTCGCCACTAAAGTTGAGTATGATGCTGCCAATATGAAAGTTACAAATAATCCGGATATTGATGCATTCGTCAATGTACCTGCCCGCAAGGGATGGTCGTTTGGCGAAGATCTTTGGAAATAAAAATCAAAACCTATGAAATCAATTTTTAAATGTTCAGCAACATTGTTATTCCTGAGCCTTTTGTCAGGTTCACTGATGGCGGAGGATCAGGACCGAATTTCAAACCATTTGTGGATTCCTCAATCCGATGAGGTTTATCTTCAGGAGGTGGAAAAGAAAATACCCACAGAACAGCCGGTTCAGTCAATTGCGGTTTACAAAGGCAATTGCTATGCATTGATCAGCGGGAAAATCCAATTGTTGGTAAATGATACTTTTCAAGCTGAAGCAGATGGACTTGTCGGGGTTAAAAGACTCTTGGCTATTAATGATGATTTGTGGGCGCTTGCTACCGATGGACTTTACCGGTTGAAAAATAACAGATGGCAGAAAACCGACAACCAGGAATATGTCGATCTGTGTATCCATCAGGGTATTCTGCATGGCGCTACCAAAGAAGAAATTTTCAGGTTGGAAAATGACAAAATGGTGTCTATCAAACCCAAAGGTGGTTATTATTCGAGCGATGTGACCATGAAGATGGAAGATGGTTCACAAATTCATGCCGACCCTGTTCGCCTGGGACCAATTACCCGAATCGCATCGTATAGTGGAACACTCTACGTTTTACAACCTAACCGGCTGATTTTATTCGACGGATTGGTTGTCAACCAGGATTTTATTGACTGGGGAAGACTTCCTTCGCAAACAACAAGTGATTTGCTCAGTATTGGAAGCAAAATGTTGATTGGTACTGATAAAGGTCTCGGAGTTTTGCGCGGTGCTGCATTAACTATCCTGAAAGGAAAAGATGGTCTTCCGGTTGAAAATACAACCTGTTTGGCAAAAGGATTTGACGATGACGTATGGATTGGTACCACAAGAGGAGCAATCCGCATGTTGAAAAACGACTGGCATTATTTTGCTGCTGACCACTGGTTGCCCGGCAATCAGGTGAATGGTATCGCCGTTGGGGACAACGTTGTATACATCGCCACCGATAAGGGACTTGGGATTATAAGCTACGAACCATTCACCTTATTGAAAAAAGCAGCCTTTTATGAACGTCATATTGCCGAATGGGGACACAAACGCCTTGGATTTATTCATACAATTTACAAAAAGAACGGTGAGTGGGTTCGGGAAATCAGTGATAATGATGGTGGAAATACAGCAACTTACCTGGCTGCCATGTGCTATAAATATGCGGTAACCGGCGATCAGGCTGCCCGGAAAGATGCGGTAGAATCGTTTAATGCGATGATTTGGCTAGAGCGGATTACGCCGGTTGACGGGTTTTTTGCCCGTGCAATTTGGTCAACTACTGCCGATAAAGATGAGATGAGTACTCAGGGTTCCGGAGGATTGCCAGCCAAATGGTATCCCACAAAAGATGGAAAATGGTTCTGGAAGGGCGATACTTCGAGTGACGAAGTTACCTCTCACTTTTATGCGGTTTCCTTGTTTTACGATTTGGTAGCTGAGGGGAAAGAGAAAGAAATGGCCAGAGAACACCTGAATCGTATTGCTTCCTATATTTTGAAAAGCGGCTTTGTTTTGCCTGATATGGATGGAAAACCAACACGTTGGGGACGCTGGAATCCGGAATACCTGCTTCGTCCGTATGGCTATAACGACCGTGGAATAAATGGGCTGGAAGTTTTAATGTATATGCAGACAGCACTTTCGGTTACCGGCGATCAGAAATTCAAAGATGGATATCAGAAGCTCGTCAACTGGGGTTATCCTCAAAATACATTGCGTCAAAAAAATGTATTTCCTCCGGAAGTTCTGGCGCCTTGGGACGACAATCTTGCTTTTGAAAGTTATAATCCACTGCTTCGGTACACGGTTGACCCCAACTACCGGTCGGTATATCTTCGCAGTCTGGAGCGAACCTGGGAAGTAAAACGAATGGAGCATATTCCGTGGTTTAATTTTTCGTATGGCGCTTTGACCGGAAACGACTGTGAACTGGAGCAGTCCATGAAACATTTGCGTGCCTGGACACTGGATTGTACCGAATACAATTTTCGAAATTCAAACCGCGACGATTTGCAGATGGAGCCCGGATACACATCATACGAAGGTGGTTTGCGGGCGATTTCCCCGCGCGAATCTCAGGTCATGAACGGAAGCCGGAACGCTACCGTTTTGGATGGTGGTTCCAACGGAAATGTAATCAAAGAGCCGTCTGGCTTTTTAAGGGATTATTGGATGGGCCGTTATCAAGGTTTTATTCAGGCCCCAACGACAAACAATACTGATTTAATTACAGTTAAACCATCGGAAAAGAAAAATATGGGTGCAAAACCTTATGATGGACCCGACAAACCTAAGTTGTATTAAAAGTCTCTCAGATTTTCAGCATATTTACATTTCAGATCATACAAAAACTGATCATCATGAAGCGCTTCTTTTTCCGCATACTAATTTTGGGTGTTGTGCTCAGTTCCGGACTAAAATACCAGACTTTCGCACAATCGGATAATCCGGCAGATCATGTCAATCCGTTTCTGGGAACTGATTTTTTCGGACACACTTTTCCTGGAGCATCACGCCCGTTTGCGATGGTTCATCTAAGTCCGGATATGAATACCCAAGGCTGGACCTATTGCGCCGGATACATCTATTCCGAAAGTTCGATCATGGGTTTCAGCCACACGCACTGGAGTGGGGTAGGGATGGTGAATGGTGGTGAGGTCATGTTAATGCCAACTGTCGGAGACAAACTTCAAACGATTCCCGGATCTCCTGAAAATCCGGACGAAGGTTACCGTTCCCGGTTTGACCATTCGAGCGAAATTGCTTCTCCGGGATATTATACCGTGCTGCTGAAAGATGAAAATATTAAAGTTGAACTGACTTCCACCCAGCGGGCAGGATTTCATTGCTACACTTTTCCGAAAGCCGAAAATTCAAGGATCA
>CAIPKZ010000443.1 GCA_903865775.1 uncultured Prolixibacteraceae bacterium
GGATCAAAAAACTCGGTTAGCTGACCAGTTGGAATATCAATCAGATGGTCGTGCAGAGGAATTGCATAGGCTTTTTCGAATTGAGCCAGATTTTTACCAAACTGATGCCTGATAATGAGTTTGCAGTCGAGCAATAAATCGATTGTATTGTAAAGCGTTGCCCGGCTGACCCGATAATTTTTATTTTTCATCGAGATATAAAGTGACTCAATATCGAAATGTCCTTCTCTGGAATAAATTTCCTCAAGAATTGCAAATCGTTCGGGAGTTTTCCGGTGTTCATTACTTTCCAGGTAATCAATGAACATTTGTTTTACAGCTTCCTTAGTTTTTTGGTTATTCATATTTAAACCAATTAAAAATAAGGTTCAAAAATAGCACTTTTTTGATATAAATGCTGATGCAGTGAATTTAATGCTGCATTTTTTCAATGCGATCAACAGTATCTATTCCCTTGATTTTCATCAGGCGGTTAATCAGTTCGTTCAAGTCCTGAACACTATGGATATAGAGGTATAAATCTCCTTCAAAAATTCCATCATGTGAATCGAAATGAACGGTTCGCATATTGATATTATGTTGTTTGGAAATGACCGTGGTAATTTCGTTGACCATGCCAACACGATCGAATCCGCTGAGTTTGATACGCGAAAGGTATGACAGTCGCTTAAATTTGGTCCATTCAGCAGTGATGATGCTATCTCCTTGTTGCGACATGATCTTGAGTGCTTCGGAACAATTGCGTTTGTGAATGATGATGTGTTCATCGCCCGATATATAACCGACTACATCATCCCCGGGAATTGGATTGCAGCACTTAGCCAGGGAATAATTCATTTCTTCCGGATCCTCTTTCAGAATAAAGGGAGTTTTTTTATCAATTTTATTTGGCTGAACTGGATCATCTTTCTTTTGGGTGAAACTCAATTTCCAGAATTTGGCGAGTTTATTTTCCCTTCGGGTATGAAGAACTTCGTCGAGTTTGTTGAGTTCAAGGAATCCCATACCTACCTGGGCGTACAGTTGTTCTTTATTTGTTAGATTGTAATATGTGCTTAGTTTTTTTAGCGTGTCAGATGATGGAAGGATTTTATAAATCGACAATTGGTCTTCAAGGATTTTACGTCCCTGTTCAATGTGTTTTTTCCGGTCGAGTTTAAATGTCTGTTTCACCTTATCTTTGGCCTTGGCAGTAATTAAAAATGTCAGCCAGCTCTGCTGAGGCGACTGCGTCTTTGAAGAAAGTACTTCTACCTGATCGCCGCTCTGCAAAACATGCGATACTGAAACCAGTTTGTGGTTGATTTTAGCTCCAATACAATGGTTGCCCAGTTCAGTATGAATTTCATAAGCAAAATCGATAACTGTTGCGTTCTTTGGTAAAGTGATCATTCTTCCCTTAGGAGTGAACACCACAATTTCGGAGGAGAAAAGATTCATTTTGAATTCATCCAGAAATTCAAGCGCGTCTGAATCCGGATTCTGAAGCATATCCTTTATCTTTTGCAGCCAACGGTCTAGCTCATTTTCTACATCATTGATGTTTTTATATTTGTAATGGGCTGCAAATCCTCGTTCTGCTATTTCATCCATCCGCTGCGTCCGGATCTGTATTTCGACCCATTTCCCTTGAGGCCCCATCACTGTAACGTGCAGTGCTTCGTAGCCATTTACCTTGGGCATCGTAATCCAATCACGGATCCGGTCGGGTTTTGGTTTGTAAATGTCTGTTACCAGCGAAAGAATATCGAAGCATTGCCGTTTTTCGGAAACATTTGGCTTTGGATTAAAAACAATGCGGATGGCAAGCAAATCATAAACCTCGTCGAACGATACTCCTTTGGTCTGCATTTTATTCCATATGGAATAAATGGATTTGAGCCGTTCGGTAATGTTGAAATCAATACCTTCTTGTTTGAGTTGCTCTGCAATTGGCCGGATAAATTCGGTCACAAGGTAATCTCTTTTCTCGCGCTGGTTTTGAAGCCTGAACTGTATCTGATTGAATGCATCAGCATGTTTGTATTTCAGACTTAAATCTTCCAGTTCAGATTTTATAGCATACAAACCAAGCCGGTGAGCAAGCGGGGCGAAAATGTATAATGTTTCAGCGGCAATTTTTAACTGTTTTGCAGGAGCCATCGAATCGAGTGTTCGCATGTTGTGAAGGCGGTCGGCTAATTTAATCAGGATAACCCGGACATCATCGGATAAAGTCATCAGCATTTTCCTGAAATTATTGGCCTGTTTCGAATCATGCTGTGGGGTAAATTCTTCCGAAAGTTTGGTAAGTCCATCAACAATAGAAGCAACTTTTTCACCAAACAGGTTGCTGATGTCTTCCAGCGTGAAATCGGTGTCTTCCACCACATCATGTAAAAGGGCAGCAATTATTGAGGTAGCACTTAGTCCGATTTCTTCAACAACAATTTGGGCAACGGCAAGGGGATGAATGATATATGGTTCGCCTGATTTTCTTTTTACTCCGGCATGGGCATTGTTGGCAAACTCAAAGGCTTTTTGTATCCGGATTTTTCCATCGTCCGAAACTTTTCGATCACATGCCTTCAGTAAGTCTTCAAAATAATCCTGAATTAATCGCTCTTCCGCTTTGGTCTGAAGTTTTGTCATTTTCTGCCCGTTATTTACGCTGCCTTAATTGATGCTAAAAAGTAAAGATATGGTTTTTCTTAAAAAAACGTGAAATCCAAATCTGGATTCATCCTTATGCGCACAAATAATTAAAATAGGAGTTGAATGGAAACAGAAAAGGTGGATTTTATTCGAAACGCAGACTTTCGATGGGGTCGAGTTTTGATGCTTTCTGGGCAGGGTAAAAGCCTGAAATGATTCCAACAAAGAAGCATAGAATGACTCCGACAAAAATCCATACCCAGGGTATGAAGAAAGGTGTTCCGATTAACATTGCTACTCCATTGCCAGCTAAAATTCCAAGAATAATCCCGACAAATCCGCCAATTTGTCCAATGACAATGGCTTCCATCAAAAACTGCTGTTTCACAATTACTGAAGTTGCTCCGATGGCTTTCCGTATCCCAATTTCGCGGGTTCGTTCGGTAACCGAAACCAGCATGATATTCATCAGACCTACAGCTGCACCAAATAAAGTAATCAATCCGATTATTGTAGCGACTAAAGTGATATTCTGTATATTTCCCAGCAAAATATTAACCAGATTGTCACTTTTTTCGATGTTAAAATCGCTTTCGTCGGCAGGATTCAGATTGCGAATTATTCTGAAAGCACCTTCTGCTTCTCCAATGGCTGGCTCAATCATTTCGGCATTCTTTACTTTGATTTGTACCGAAAAGTTCATTTGTGGTTTTGTGAAATAACTCCTGACATTGGTATACGGAAGTAAACAAAGCTGATCTCCTCCGGAACCAAATCCACGGCCTTTTTCTAAAAGGACACCAATGATGCGGTATTTTCCGCCGCCGATACTGATAATTTTCTGCATTGGATTTTCTCCGTTCCGGAAGATTTTTTTGAGAACACCATCGCCAATAATGACCACATTTCTTCCTGACGTGATTTCTTCTTCCGTGAAATTCCTGCCTACCTTGATTTCATTTCCCGAGGTGTACAGATAATTCTCATCAACACCTTGAACAGAAACGTTTGGATTTGTTTTTTCGGATTCATATTTAATTGTGGCAACACTTGTTGCAAAGGTAGAAATAGAGACAGCTGCAGGGAATAAATATTTCTCTTTGAATTCCCTGGCCTGATAATAGCTGATATAGGAATAGTTTTTTGATCGGTATCTTTTGTCCCCGACCTGTATGCGCATACCTCTCGAACCGATAGTAAAGGTATTCGCCCCCATGAACGTAAATTCCTTTGTGATTGAGTTTTTTATGGAATCGATTGCTGTCAGAATACCCACCAATGCTGTAATACCTACAGCAATAATTAAAACAGTAAGTATAGTGCGAAGCAGGTTACTTCGAATAGACTCCAATGCTATTTTTAAGTTTTCAAAAAAAAGAGTTCCAAATCTCATGTCCGTTTTAAATTGATAAGCTTTTCAATAGGTCACACAAGTTCTGAAATAATTACATTATTTACACCATGGAGAGAATGTTATTATTGGAGTAATTGAATGATTCTTTTTCGGTTCGATTTACGACCAATTGGTAAAAGTATTCGATTTTTCAAGAACTCATATTTCCGCATGTTTTTACAATTGAAGCTAAAGTTGCTGATATCCAAATGTCTATGTCGGTTGGTTTGTCTATTTAATCTTTTTTAACATTTGACTGCTAACTTTTTTTTGGATGCTATCGTTAATCCCATTTTAATTTGAATTTAATTTGATAGAATATTGATAATCTTAAATCATAATTAATCGATTTTTTATGATCTGTATCTTTGAAATTTCATCGTCTGAAATAACTGATTATAAACGATTAATTCATATTAGTCCGGATCAAACTTTTGAAGATTTGCATCGGATAATACAAAACACATCCAGTTTTGACCAATCGCAGCTTGCCTCCTTTTTTTTAACCGATGACCAGTGGAGGAGAAAAATTGAAATTAGCTTGCTTGATTCCGGAGGAACCAGTCCGAATCAATTGAGCATGAGAAAAACGAAATTGAATGAATACATCAATGTAACCGGACAGAAGTTGGTTTATGTTTTTGATTTTTTTAATGAACGTTTGTTAAATATAGAACTAAAGGAAAAACTTATGAAAACTGATCTAAAAGAACCATTTGTTGCCTATGAAAGCGGCCATGCGCCTGTTCAGTTCCTGATTAATGATTATGATAGTCCTGAGGTTGCACTTCTGGATTCAACCGATTCGTATAAAAGTTTCGGTGATCTGGAAGACTATTATGAGGTTTTCGGAGAAATGGACATCTAACAAATGGGGACTTTCAGTCCCCTTATTTTTTTTGTATTAATGCCTATCTTGTTGGCTTTATTGAATAGAGGTTCGCATGAATACATTGATCGTCGTTTTAGGTCCGACAGGAGTCGGAAAATCAGAAATCAGTTTACAGTTAGCACGTCATTTCCACTCAGAAATTATTTCGGCTGATTCCCGCCAGTTTTTTCGGGAACTTTCTATTGGTACAGCAGTTCCTTCGCCAGAAGACTTGAAATCTGTTCCTCACCATTTTATTCAGAGCCGGTCAATATTCGATTATTATAATGTTAGCGAATACGAAATAGAAGCCTTGAGGCTTATCGATCAGCTGTTTCAGCATAAAAATCCTTTGATTCTTACTGGTGGGTCCATGTTATATGTTGATACCATCTGTAAAGGAATTGATGAAATTCCAACAGTCGATCCATTAATCAGAGATGAAGTTATCCAATGGTATCAACAAAACGGAATCGAAGCTTTACAGAAAAGACTTCTGGAACTCGACCCGGATTATTACAGGATTGTTGATCTGAATAATCCCAAACGATTGCTGCATGCGGTTGAAATATGCCAAATGACTGGAAAGCCTTTTACATCATTCCGAAAAAATACCATCCGGGAAAGACCCTTCAGGATAATAAAAATTGGGATTAACCAGGAACGCGAGATTTTATATCAACGGATTAATGAACGGGTGGATCGCATGATGGATGCAGGTCTTTTGAATGAAGCGAAAACTGTTTACCAGCACCGGCAATTAAACTCGCTTAACACAGTCGGATATAAAGAACTTTTCACCTACCTCGATGGAAGTTGTTCTCTGGATGAAGCCGTAGATTTGATCAAAAGGAATTCAAGAAAATATGCCCGGAAACAATTGACCTGGTTTCGACGCGACAAGGAAATTGAATGGTTTGAACCTGAACAAATTGAAAATATAATTGCCTGCCTCAATCATAAAATGCAGAAAAATGGATAATATGTTACCCTCCAGATTCACTGTGCGTGTATATGCTCTAATTCTTAATGATCAAAAGCAGTTGCTTGTTACTGACGAATTCCAACTGGATATGAAAATGACCAAATTCCCGGGTGGAGGATTGAATTTTGGCGAAGGAACCATCGATTGCCTGAAAAGGGAACTCCAGGAAGAATGTAATCAGGAGATTGATGACATCCGGCATTTTTACACCACCGATTTTTATCAGAAGGCTTTGTTCTGGGAAGATCATCAGCTGATTAGTATTTATTACCTGGCCAAACTGAAAGAACCGGTTCAGGTTCAGTTTTCTTCCATCCCTTTTGATTTTTTAAAGATGTCGAATGGAAGCCAGTCATTTCGATGGATTGACCTTGAAAAAATTAATTCGGATGAATTTACTTTTCCAATTGACAAACATGTTGCACATTTGTTAAAAGAATATTCGAACCGGAAATGTTAAAAACGATCAAAATTATCGGACCTGCTTACCCTTACCGGGGAGGAATTGCAACGACCAATGAAAGGCTTGGGCAAGAGTTTATTTCTATGGGTTATACGGTTGATATGGAAACATTTACTGTCCAATATCCATCCTTTTTATTTCCTGGAAAAACTCAATACAATACCAAGCCAGCTCCTGAAAATTTAACTATAAAAAGGACGATAAATGCAATTCATCCGTTGAACTGGCTAAAGGTTGGACGACGGATTCGTCATGAAAAGCCAGATTTGGTGATTATCCGATATTGGTTGCCATTTATGGCACCTTGTCTGGGAACAATTGCCGGAATTATCAGAAAAAACAAACATACTGTAGTTATATGTCTTGCAGATAATATTATCCCGCATGAGCACCGGCCAGGTGACCGTTTGTTGACCAGTTTTTTCATGCGTCGAATTGATGGTTTAATTGCCATGTCAAAAAGCGTATTGAAAGATGGAAAATCTTTCCGGAAGAATCTGCCAGATGGATATTGTCCTCATCCGATTTTCGATAACTATGGAGAAAGACTGTCCTTTGGACTGGCCAAACAAAAGCTAAAACTTAATCCGGATATAAGATACCTGTTATTCTTTGGTTTTATTCGCGACTACAAAGGTCTCGATTTGCTGATCACAGCTTTTGCTGATGAGCGTTTGCGACGGTTTCCGTTAAAACTTTTGGTTGCCGGGGAATATTATTCAAGTCCGGAGCCCTATCTTAAACTGATTAGCGCGCATAAGCTGGAAGACTTAGTTGAACTGCGAACCGATTTTATTCCTGATGATGAGGTTAATCTTTATTTCAGTGCTGCCGACCTGATTGTTCAGCCGTATAAAAGTGCAACTCAGAGTGGTGTAACCCAAATTGGCTATCATTTTAATAAACCGATGTTAGTTACCAATGTGGGCGGTTTGTCTGAAATTATTCCCGATGGTAAAGTCGGATATGTGGTGGAACCCGAAAGCCAGTTTATTGCGGATGCATTGGTTGACTTCTATGCCAACGACCGGATGACTGAGTTTGAATCGAATATGGCAGAAGAGAAAAAGAAGTTTTCCTGGTCGAATATGGTTCAGACATTTATTTCCGTATATAATCAAGCCAAGTTCAAATAACAAAAAAGGCAGCTCTTTCGAACTGCCTTCTATATTTTCTGAATTTCAGAATTATTTTACTGAATCCATGTACTCGATCAATTCAACAACTTTGGTTGAATAGCCCATTTCGTTGTCGTACCATGAAACCACTTTTACGAAAGTTGGTGATAACTGGATCCCGGCTTTTGCATCAAAGATAGAAGTGCGGGCATCACCTACGAAATCATTAGAAACAACTTCGTCTTCAGTATATCCAAGAACACCTTTCAGTTCGCCTTCTGAAGCAGCTTTCATCGCAGCACAGATTTCAGCATAAGTTGTTCCTTTAGCCAAACGAACGGTTAAGTCAACCACTGAAACGTCAGGGGTTGGTACACGGAAAGCCATACCGGTTAGTTTGCCATTCAATTCAGGAATAACTTTACCAACAGCTTTAGCAGCTCCGGTTGATGAAGGGATGATATTCTGACCAGCACCGCGGCCACCTCTCCAGTCTTTGCCTGAAGGACTGTCAACTGTTTTCTGAGTTGCAGTAGTAGCATGAACAGTAGTCATCAGGCCTTCTTCAATACCCCAATTGTCATTCAGTACTTTTGCGATAGGAGCAAGACAGTTCGTAGTACAAGATGCATTCGAAACGAATGTCATGTCATTGGTGTATGATTTGTGGTTAACACCCATGACAAACATCGGAGTATCGTCTTTTGAAGGAGCTGAAAGGATTACTTTCTTTGCACCGCCATCGATATGACCCTGAGCTTTTGCTTTTTCAAGGAATAAACCAGTTGATTCAACTACATAGTCAGCGCCAACAGCACCCCAGTTGATATCAGCAGGATTGCGCTGAGCTGTAACACGGATTGTTTTTCCGTTAACAATCAGTTGACCGTCTTTTACTTCAACAGTACCTTTGAATTGTCCGTGTGTAGAATCATATTTAAGCATATATGCCATATAATCTACATCGATAAGGTCGTTGATTGCAACAACTTCTACATTATCTTTAGCTACTGCAACGCGGAAAACAAAGCGTCCGATACGACCGAAACCGTTGATACCGATTTTAATTTTTGACATCGTTTATAAATTTTAGGTGTGTATAAAATGATTACTAATATTTTCTGAAGGCCTTTTTGTTTAAGGCCATGCAAAATAAATACTAAAATTCATAAACGTCAAATTTATTCTGGAAGACAGCTTCTTCTTAATTTTTAGTTAATGTTGATTGGACCTATGAAATTTATCTGAATTCAAATCGTATGGTTCGATTTTTCTTCCTTATATATATAGGTCTGCAAAATCTGACGAAATGGATCGTGTCTATATCACTCTGCATTGATTTTTCATTTGCTGGTCATATTAATATTTCACCTGGCCAATTCCGGAGAACGCTTTTTATCGTCGTTATTTGACATTAGACTTCCGAAAATGCCTGCCCATTGGTAGGTTCAAGGGAAATATTGGATTCTAACGGGCTTTAATTGTTATTATTTTCCTTGAATATAGAGGGTTACAGGGATTTTTACTATTGATCAGAATGATCATTCTGTGCGAATTGACCAGTTCTTTCCGGATTTTCGATTTTTTCAATACCTTAAGTTTCTTTTTTATTCAGTTCGTAATATTCGAAATTTGGAATCAGATGGTTTTTGGAGATCGGATCTTAATGATTTATTAACCTATTTTGCGATACCCAAATCTTTGAAATTTAGTTCATAATGAGTGGATCAGCCAATAAAATCAGCTATTCTAAATGAGCGCCTGCTTATTCCTGCTTATTCATTTTGTTACTTTTTGCTGTTTTGCCGTCAATAAAGTGGACGAATATGAATGATTGCCCTGTAATACAGGTTAAAAATGATTATCCGTTGTAATAATTATTGTATTTCTGGCACTAATGTCAATAAATAGTGTAATTTTAGCAGTGTTTGTGTTGCTTCGCTTGACGGATGTTTTCAAACTCTAAAATATTAAAATTATCGATTATGGGACTTTTTTGTTTTGACTCCGGTTGAGTTAAAACTTCTCAGGACGTAGGAAAATAAGTGCATTTGGCTGATAAATATTTTATTTTATCGGGCACATTGTTGTACATTGCTGATAATTTTTATACGTTTGCATTATAAAGTGTTTAATTTAGCGCTGTTTAATCAGTTATTAAGATAAAAATGAATTATAAAATTCAATCAATCAATCAATTAAGTTCAATTTAAAAACAAATGCTATGAGAAAATCATTTACACGATTTCTAAGTGTATTCATGCTATTCTGTGCGTTTGGCTTACAGGCAACGATTGCTGCAGAAATTTGGGAACCTACTAAGTCTATTCCTAAGAATGCTGATGCTAACGTTAAACCTGGAGACATTGCGACACAGTTTGTGCTGACCTTTTCTGCTACTCCTGCCGTAACGGCAACCGGTGGTACATTGGTCGTTTACAAGGGGGCTACCATCGTGAAGCTGGTGCCAATTACCCAATCCTCTGCCGACGTGAGTGTGGTAGGGAAAACTCTGGTGGTTAAACACGGTGTTTCTTCGTTTACCGAAGGTACCGCCTATTCCATCGTTCTTACTGCTGGAGCAGTAAAAGCTGGTGCTGATGCAGTTGACATTCCTGTATCTGCCTACAATTTCACCATTGGTGATTTTACCGCTCCTAAATTAGTGGCTTCTCCTGCTATTCCTTTAGTTCCTGCTGACGGAGCTACTGGAGTTAAAGCTAATCTGGCTTATCCAGGGGGTCCTACCTTACCATTTACTTTGACAATGACTTTCGATGAGAACATTGCAATTGGGAGCGGCGATATCGCTGTTTACAATGCGAATGGAACTGTGATGGACATTATTAGAGTTGGTGATGTTGGCGCTCCTGTTGTTGTAGCCGGTGCTGTTGCTACGATTACTTTAAATAACAGTTCTTACTTTGCTGCCCAAACTGATTACTTTGTAAAAGCTGATCTGGGTGCATTCACTGACGTTTCTGTTAATTTGAATAAATATTTGGGTGTTACGAACAATACCGCATGGAATTTTTCAACCCGTGATCAATCTTCTCCTGTAATCACTGCTTCGGTAGGTACGATTACTGCTACCAGTGCAAATTTAACTGTTAGTCTTTCTGAAGCTGGTAAAGTTTCATACTTAGTTCAACTTGCAAGTGTTGCTGACCCAGTTGTCTCTACAGGCTTTACAACTGCTGTTGCTGCTGCTGCCAATACTGCTAAAGTATTTGCTTTGACATTATTAACTGGTGGTTCAGACTATGAAGTATTTATTATTGCTGAAAATAATGAGACTCCAGCTAATGTATCAGCTGTTCCTTATAAAAAACTTACTTTTAGTACTACAGACGATACTGGCCCGCTTGCTTCAAGCCGTGGTTTGATTACAACCAGCAAAAAATCAACTGGTGCTTATTATTATTTTAATGAGCAAGTTGTTGGTGGTAATGGTTTACTTTCTGTACGGAAAGCTTCTGATAATACCTTGGTTTACTCTGTTCCTGCTTCAGAAGTAAGCAGCACTAAAATTACCGATGTATTGGATGCGAATTTTGATAAATGGAAAGCTGTCGTGAATTTCGGCGGTAACTTAGCCAGCAATACTGCATATTTTATTGTATTCCCTGCCGGATACATAAAAGATTTATCAGGAAATGCTTATGGAGATGATACTCCAGGAATTGCTGTTCCGGTAAATTACAATGACTGGAATGAAACTTCAGCTGATTTTGAAGCTCCTGTCGTTACATTTAAAACTACTACTGTTACCACTGCTTCCAATACCATTACCGGTGCTGGTTTGAGTGATAATATTCTGATTAATTTTGATGAAGCAGTTGTACTTGCTGATGGTTCAGGCTGGCCTGTAGATTTCGCAGGTTGGAGCAAATATGTTGTTTTCCAGAAAGATGGAATCAATGTAGCCGCTGCTTATAGTTATGCTGCGAATGTATTGACTATTGATCCTGCTGCTCCTTTAGCAAGTAAAACAACTTATACCGTTGTATTGCGTGCCAATGCAGTTAAGGATGTAAGTGCCAATCCAGCAAATAATAACATACAGACAGTTGCTCAAAATGCTACGGTTACTACAGGTGACCTTGATATTTTGCTTGCTACATTTGGTCCTGTTGCCAACCTGGTTGCTACAACTCCCTTAACCATTACCTTTAATAAAGATGTTCGTGCAATTAAAGCAACAACTCCTTTCTATGAAGCATTAACCAGCGCTAATGTAAAAGCGAAACTTTTACTTCAGAAAACTGAAAACGCCGGTGCTCCAACAACTGTTGATCCTGCTGATTATACAGCAACTTATGATGCTGCAACACGGAAAA
>CAIPKZ010000444.1 GCA_903865775.1 uncultured Prolixibacteraceae bacterium
GGTATTCAGCACATTCAATACTCCTTCTGTGCCGTCTTTCTTCCACATGGCATCCAGAATCCGACGAGCTTCGGCATAATAATTTATCCCGGTTTCATTTCCCCAGCGGTTCGAAGCAAAAAGAAGATCGGTTACAAAATATAATTCGCCATCGGAGGCCGAACCTGGTGAATTTTGTTGGAAGGTTTTGTTATTGACACTCCAGGCAAAATAGGCATCGCGGGCCCCTCCCTGATGTTGCATGTATTTTCTGGTCCAGCGCCACAGCTTGTCGAAAACTTCCTTTTTATTCAGTTGCACAGCCACCATTAATCCATAGGATAGTCCTTCGGTGCGACAATCATTGTTTTTAAGATCGGAAACATAGGCCACGGAGTCACCAACTTCAAAATAAACCCTGTCGGGTCCCTCAAAAACATCGTAATACGCTTTGGTTAATTTGGCATCAATGTCAGCTGGTTGGTATCCGGCTTCCTGAAAGACGTTTCGGTATTTTCCGGTTTCAAAGGCTCCTTTTTTCCAGGGATTCATCTTTCCACGATGATCTTTTACGTCTTTATTGCATTCAGGATTGGGTAAGATTGCTTGTCCAAAACAAAAAAAGTTGAGTGTCAAAGTCAGAAAAGCGTAACAAAGTATTTTCTTCATTTTGGTCGGTTTAGGTTCAGGATTTAAAAGTAAGATAAAAACGGATATGATATCAACAATGGCAAGGCATGGGAACTGAATTCAGCTTAAGTTAAGTACCTGACAAGTGTTATTTCAAACCCATACTGATTTCAATCCGGTTTAAACCGGGATTTAAAATTGCATGGCCATTTATTAATTTGACTTGCTTTTTATTCACAGTAATTTTCACCTGATTGCCTTGCGGTAGAACAAATTCGCCTTTCATACCCTTGGGTAATTCAATTATAAACGAGCTATACTGATTGTCAATTTTCAGATATTCAGCAATTATTGCACCTTTAAGTGTTGGCACCTTAATTTTACCGGATGTCAGTCGGCCAAGCTGCGGTTTAATCTGAACAAAGGCAAACCCAGGCTGTATTGGTCTAATTCCCCACATGCAGCGAGTGATAATATTTGCCGGTGCCGCACCCCAGGAATGATTCCAGTCCGAATTTGGTTTGTATTTCATGTCCCACGCTTCGAGTGCCATGGTTGATCCCACTTTAATCATATTCCACCAGCTTCGGTCGCTGGTTGAGCTCATTAAATCAAGAGCATAATCCGCTTCACCATTCAAATACAGGCCTTCCAGCAAATATTGTGCACCATAGACACTGCAGGCCATTCCTCGTGATTTGATATATGAGACCACACTTTTAAGATTCTTACCGGGGACGATACCAAATGCCAGCGGGAACATATTGGCATGGATGGACGAGTGTTTGGAATTTTCGCCATCAACATAAATTCCTTTAGTCTGGTCAAATAATTTCTGATTGATAGCTTCCTTCACCCGAACTGATTTTTGGTGAAAGAAAAGTGAATCGTCCTTCTTTCGAAGATAACCAGCAATTTCGGCCATAAACTTCAAATTCAGGTAGTGAAACGAATTAACAACTGTATTTACTTTGGCCATTTCATATCCATCGCGTTCTCCATCTTTATTGGGAAGGTTCATCCATGCAGCGTCGCTTTGTGAAGGCGGCCAATCCACAATATCGCGCAAACGTTGTGTCGAATCCTTAAAGCCGATGGTTTTCATGACATGATCGGTTAACTTTTCTGATTTGGAACTTATCAAACCATCTTCACCTTCCAGGTCAATCAATGTTTTAGCTTTCAACGCTTCATAATTTCTTGAAATTGGTTCAAGGTCTCCTGTATATAAGAAGTCATTGTAAAAAAGGAATACGGTATGCAAAATCCATTCAGTTGGCCATGTTGGATGATCAATGAAGTATTCATTGGTTCTTCGTGCCATGGAATACTCGTCATCAACACTATAATGACTTAACTGATTGATGTAGGCATCAGCTTCATATGGTATCCGCTCGCGGTCGCCATCGATGTAAACCCCGCAAAAACTGGTTGCTTTAATGGTGTACTTGCATAAATCCCAAACCTTATTCAGTATGGTATCGGAGCATACAAATGCGCTGGATTTATCGTTGAAACGATAATTGTAAACTTTCTGTTTGATGACTATTTCGTCTATTGGTACCTTTAAATTCTCCAACTCGCAATATCGAAATGGCATAATCACGCCAAAAGAATCGGGTAATGCTATTGCAGGTGGATTGGTATTTCGTTTATCCGGAGTCAGCTTTACCTGATATTCCTTTTTTGCAGGAATATCAGTTAGTACAACCTTTTGATAGCGAATGGTGCCTCCCGGATTCCGGTCAATATGATTCGAATTGGTGGTTTTCTCGCCCAAATGAACGATCAGGGTATCGGTTTGAGATGACTTCATGGTTAATACAACTGTTCCAAAAGCATCTTTGCCAAAATCAATGAAGTAATGATTTTCAGCAACTTTGACGATACGCCATGGATTCAGGAGAGCCGACTGAAATTGATTTTCCTCTATTGACGGGCTCTTTGGCTGAGACATTGAGGTATTGCCTGACACAATAAACAGAACTGCAAAAAAAAACATTTGTTTCCTCATTTGAAATAGCTATCAAAAAGTAAGTTCCCAAATATCGGATAATATCATTTCAACAACTATTTTATTTCTCCTTTTTATACAATGACAAACCTGCCAATTTCGCAATATTCTCAGCGGCCAAATCGCCTTCCGGACTGAAAGCCCATACAAACGCGGCTTTCAGAGGATTTGTTGCGCGTATGTTTTCAATGGCATTTAATGCAAGCTGACGGGTAATTCCTTTTCTCCGGTATTCGTCCAGAACCAGTGCCGAGCACAAGTATATGGCATCATATTGGATATTGAGCGGAGTGAGGTTGAACATTTCTTTCTCTGAAATTTCATTTTCAAGAAACCGGTTCATTAAATCAGTCGTGGTTGGGATGAGCAAAACCCAGGCGACCGGACCATTCCCGTCATCATGTGCAGAAATGGTGTCCGGATGAATCTGGAGGAGTCGTTCCCTTACTTCCTGATTTACATCGAGCTGACTGGGATCACTTTTTACGGCAAAAACTTCGTCTGCCAGTTGGATCATTCGTTCAAAGTTGCTTAAAATCATTCGCTAAAATTAGAATATAAATTACCAATATTGAATTCCAAAGGATAAAAAGCAGTCCATTATTATTCGCTGTCAGTTCAATAATTTTAAAAATTCTAAACAAGATATTCGTTAATAGTTTTTAAATTTAATCAACTTAAAACCGGAACGTATGGCAAACTTTCTTACAAACAAGTGGCTCGGATTGAAATACATGATTTGGAAAGATCATCAGAAAAAAGTCGATTTTGGAGTTCCTGCATTTACCGAAGATTTTAATCATCCTTCGTATGTGATTTCAGAGCGGAATCCCTACTCAACCGATATGATCACTTTGAAAGAAAATGTTGAGGTGAAAGATGGAAAGCTTTTACTTCATACCAAATACGAAAACAGGGATTTCTCGAACTGGTGGGGTACCGCAAATAAAATATGGTCGATCGGTTACATTGAGTATAAAAACAATGCCTTCCCTTTTGGTATTTGGTCGGTTAAATGCAAATTACCTGACGACAAAGATGCCTGGCCAGCCGTCTGGCTGCTGCGCGAACGTCATCCGGTAGCCGAGACCAAGATCGAATTAGGGGAAGGAGCCAGAATCGGGGAAAATCAAATCTTTCTTGCCGGCTGGAAAGATCAACGGGTAGATTTGAACTGGTACATCTGGTTCGATGATACAACCGTTGGTTTTGTTTCATCAATGGACAAGGTAACTCAAATCCTAAGCTCCGACAAAAACCTTCCGGATCCGGCAGGCAAACGAATTTATGTATCTCCGGATCACATCATTCCTGAAGTTGATATCATGGAGATTATTAATAAAAAATTGCAGCATACGATTCACTTCGGATATTCAAATGTCGTTTACCGGACAACAGGATGGAATGTGAGGCGTGGAAAACCTGATCTGAATAAAGAGTATGAATTCTCGGTTGAACTGACAAGTACTGGTTACAAATTCTACATTGACCGGGTACTTACCGGTGTGTTGACCCGGGAAAAAGCCATTGCAAATGCACCGGCCTATCTGATTCTGAATAACGCAAAGCACAACCATATTATCAGTGGTCCAAATTCAGTTTTTGAAATCAGCGAAGTAAAATTCTATCCGAAATCACTTTAAAACTGACTTTTTCTGAGCATTTGAATCGTGTCCTTTTATCGGCCATTTTCTGAAGAACCTTTTTAATCCTGCAAGTGTTTTCCTTTCAGCAACATTTCCGTATTTTGTGCTGCTCTAAAACTAATAACAATGCTTGATTCAGGAACAATCATAAAAATGAGGTCGGAATATGCCGATCCGGTTCAGTATTTTTTACCCTTGGGCGATACCGAATTGCCCATGAATGAACTGATCGGAAAATCGGTCAACCTAAAATTTACCGGACAAATCAACTGTATTTCGTGTGGAAAAAGGACCAAAACTTCTTTCGGACAGGGCTTTTGTTACAATTGCCTGCAAACTGCTCCGGAAGCCAGTGAAACAGTGATGCGACCTGAATTGTCGAAAGCCCATCTCGGAATTGCCCGCGACATGGACTGGGCGCGCGAACACGATCTGATCGACCATTTTGTTTATCTGGCCGTTTCCGGAGAACTGAAAGTGGGCGTAACGCGCCATCACCAGGTACCGACACGCTGGATTGACCAGGGTGCGACCGAAGCCATCATTCTGGCCCGTACTCCCAATCGCCATATTTCAGGAGTAATTGAAGTTTTCCTGAAGAATTTCTTCTCGGATAAAACCAACTGGAGGGCGATGCTTCAGAACAAAACCATTCAGGAAGTTCATCTTCAGGAAGAGAAATTAAATGCTTACCAGCTTCTCCCTGCCGAATTGCAGCAGTACTTGCACAGCGACAACCAAATCTGGAAAATTAACTATCCGGTATTGACATTTCCGGAGAAAATTGCCAGCGTTTCGTTCGACAAAGACCCGGTGATTTCAGGAAATCTGATTGGAATAAAAGGCCAGTACCTGATGTTTTCGGATGGAAGGGTGCTCAACCTTCGCAAACACAGTGGTTACTTCCTGGAAATCAGCGTGAACGAATAAATAGACAAATATGCCACCACTGGTATTTTGTCATTCCTTCTCCGCTTTTTTTTTCGTTAATTTAGAGTTCCAAAAAGGACCATCGGTGGACCAACTACTTTATTGATTATGGAAACTATAGACTGGAAAAATTTGAGCTTTGGCTACATGAAAACGGATTACAACATCCGCTGTACCTATAAAGATGGCGCATGGGGCGAGCTGGAAGTAAGTGATAGCGAATTGGTGACGATGCACATGGCTGCTACTTGTCTGCATTACGGGCAGGAATCGTTCGAAGGATTGAAGGCTTTTCGCGGACAAGATGATAAAATCCGCATTTTCCGGATGGATGAAAATGCCAAACGCATGCAGGATTCCAGCATTGGAACGATGATGGCCATACTTCCCGTTGAAAAATTTGAGGAAGCTGTAGTTAAGGCAGTCCAATTGAACAAACGTTTTGTTCCTCCTTACGAATCGGGCGCAGCTTTGTACATTCGTCCGTTTTTGTTTGGAACCGGTGCGCAGGTAGGTGTAAAACCAGCCAACGAATACATGTTTATTTTGTTTGTAACACCTGTAGGTCCATACTTCAAAGGAGGTTTCCAAACTACACCTTTTGTCATTATGCGCGAATTCGACCGTTCGGCACCGCTTGGAATGGGGAAATATAAAGTGGGCGGAAATTATGCAGCCAGTTTGGTTGCCGGATCAAAAGCACACGAATTGGGCTATTCAAATGTTTTTTACCTCGATGCAGTTGAGAAAAAGTACATCGACGAATGTGGTGCAGCCAATTTCTTCGGAATAAAAAACAATACGTACATCACCCCAAAATCAAGTTCCATTTTGCCTTCGATTACCAACAAAAGCTTGATGGTTCTGGCAGAAGATATGGGAATGAAAGTGGAACGCCGCCAGATTCCGGTAGAAGAACTGGCAACTTTTGAGGAAGCCGGTGCATGTGGAACTGCTGCAGTGATTAGCCCGATAGAACGGATTGACGATTACGACAAGAATATTTCGTATGTATTTTCGCATGATGGCAAGCCGGGGCCTATCAGCGAAAAATTGTATAAAAAACTTCAGGGAATTCAATACGGTGATGAACCCGACACGCACAGTTGGGTCACTATAGTCGAATAGTACTTTCAACTGGATAAACAAAAGCTGCTTCCCTCAAAGGAAACGGCTTTTGTTATTTTTGTGGTTTCTATTTCGAAATTTCGAGCATCCTCATGATCGGGACCTGTGCTTTCCTGATCACTTCGTCTGAAAGAATAATTTCCGGCAATTCGTTCTTCAGGCAAATGTATAATTTCTGAAGACTGTTCAGTTTCATGTAGGAGCAGTCGTTGCAGCCACAGGTTGAATCGATGGAAGGAGCCGGAATGAA
>CAIPKZ010000445.1 GCA_903865775.1 uncultured Prolixibacteraceae bacterium
TCATTTTCTTTTTGAAGATTTATCGCATCATTCTTGTAGATTTCATATTGCTCTTTAATGATATTCCGAACATCATAGTCGCTCCGCATCTGACTGAACAAATCCTTGCTGTTAATATAGAGCATCAGTAATTCGGCTTGTGGCTCATTAATTCCGGTTACTTCCATAACCAGCTTCTTATTGTAGTATTCCGAAATAATATTCCATTGCTTTTCGGTAATAATGGCTTTGCGGGTTTCCCGTTTTTCACGCTCACTTTTACTGAGGTGATATTGGGCGAAACTTAGTGGATTAACCAATGCAGCAATTAATGGTGGTTTTTTATTGTATGCATCACCACGCAGTTCGGCAGGAATCGCTACTTTTTTACCCGTCGGCAATCCTTCAACCTTAAGTTTTTTGCCGGTAATATCGACTTCAGGAATGGCATACCGGATTGGCTTAGCATACAAAATCAGCACGTTCATTTCGTTGTAATTGGCCGGAACACGCGCTGTTGTTTTGGAATAACCAATGGAAGAAATGGAAAGACTGTCAATATTCAGCATTTCAATGGTAAAACGACCCTGTTCGTCGGTAATTACCGTGCTGTGAGTGCGGTAGTTAAGTACCGTTGCAGACGATACCGGAGTTTCATCGTCGAGGTTAAGAACCTTTCCTTTCAGAGTTATAGGCATTGGATCAACCTCTTCCACATCCTGAGCGGAAACGTGAATGGAAATAAAAACAAGGATTAACAAAAATATTTGTTTGACGTATTTCATTGATTTATCATGCCGGTCGGGCAAAAGTAAAAAAATACAGGTAATAAATTGACGGAAGTAACATTCCTTAACTGGTTTTAACAGGATTATACAATATTGTCGAGGAAAAAGAAATAAGGAAACAGGAAAGTGGCGGGGACAATACCGGACAAAGTTTTCAAATTCAAATCATGGTATGAATTTTAATGAGCTGTTTTGTTGATTTTCCGGGAATGTTGCTAAAATAAACTGAGCGTTTCATTTGGTATGAAACGCTCAGTCTGATAAGTTATTTCAAATTTTTAATTCGTTCCATGGCATCCAGCACGTTGTCACGATCGGCAAAAGCTGAAAACCGGAAATAACCTTCGCCGGAAGGTCCGAATCCTGAGCCTGGAGTTCCAACCACATTGGCTTCAAATAAAAGTTTGTCGAAGAAATCCCAGGATTTCATGGCATCCGGTGTTTTCACCCAAACGTATGGCGCATTTACTCCGCCAAATACGGTAAAGCCGCATTCTTTCAGACTTTTGCTCATGATCCGGGCATTTTCGAGGTAATATGCAATGACTTCTTTTACCTGTTTTTTACCTTCTTCAGAATAAATTGCTGCGGCTGCTTTTTGGACCGGATAAGAAACTCCGTTGAATTTGGTTGTATGACGGCGGTTCCACAATGGTTTTACAGGATGTGCCTTGCCTTTGCTGTCATAGGCATTCAGTTCTTTCGGAATCACAGTAAATGCACAGCGTGTTCCGGTGAATCCGGCGGTTTTCGAAAAACTGCGGAATTCGAGGGCTACTTCCTTCGCACCTTCAATTTCGAAAATTGAATGAGGAATGGAATCGTCGGTAATGAAAGCCTCGTAAGCAGCATCATACAAAATAACACATTTGTTAGCCCGGGCATATTCAACCCATTTGGTCAGTTCTTCTTTCGAAGCAACTGTTCCGGTCGGGTTATTCGGAAAGCAAAGAAAAATCAGATCCGGACGTTCTGTGGGTAATTCAGGAATAAAACCATTTGCCTCGTTGCAGGGCATATAAATAATTCCTTCAAAATAACCGTTCGTCTGAATTTCACCAGTTTTGCCAGACATCACTGTGGTGTCAGCATAGACCGGATATACCGGGTCGCAAATAGCAATTCTATTTCCGGAGCCAAACACTTCCTGAATGTTTCCGGTATCGCACTTCGATCCGTCGGAGACAAAAATATCATCGGCTGAAATATCGACCCCACGGTTTTGGTAGTCATTCAATGCAATTGCTTCGCGAAGGAAATCGTAACCTTGTTCTGGTCCGTAACCTTTGAATGATTCGGCGAAGGCCATTTCATCAACTCCCTCGTGGAAAGCTGCTACTACTGCCGGAACCAGCGGTTGGGTTACGTCGCCAATTCCCATACGGATGACTTTTTTATCCGGATTGGCTTCAACAAATTCGCGCACTCTTCGTCCAATTTCGGGGAATAAATACCCCGCCTGAAGTTTCAGGTAATTCTCGTTAATTAATGCCATTCTATGCTATTTATAAGTGATTCGATTCATTATTGAGGTGTCAAAGTTACAAAAAAACAAAGCCCAACAGGAATTCTCAAAGAGACACCTGGCAAAATTCCAAAGTATCGCTATTTATTAATCTATTGGAAACACTTACCTGCAAAATCAGTCAAACAGCTAAACAAAAAATCAGATTTCGGGTTTGAGTATGAAATTAATCAGTATAAAATGGTCTCATTCGAATCACATTCAGGAATTTACACTCTGGAAGTCAAACAGTTTCTAAAAATATCGCTTGCCGAAGCCTGGGACTTTTTCTCATCGCCAGGCAATTTGCCGAAAATTACACCACCACAAATGGGTTTTATTATCACTTCAGGTACACCTTCAGAAATGTATCCGGGACAAATAATAACCTACAAAGTGTCGCCATTCCCGGGATTCAAAACCAATTGGGTAACCGAAATTACGCATGTTTCAGACCATTCATTTTTTGTTGATGAACAACGATTTGGTCCTTACCGGATGTGGCATCACGAACATCGTTTCGAAGTTCAGGATAAGGGTGTTTTAATGACTGACCGTGTTTCATACAAATTGCCATTCGGAATTTTTGGACAGATTGCGCACTCACTTTTTGTAAAAAACCAACTGAAACAAATTTTCGAATACCGAATCGCTGCAATGGAAAAGAAGTACAACTAATTTTCATCAGAAAAGATGCTGTTAGATAATATTCTACCTTCGCCTGAATTAACTGATTTTGTAAGGATTTACAGAATAATTGATTTCTATTTCCCTGCCGGACAGCCTGACTTCCCTAAACTTTATACTCCGCGCCCTGAAATTTGCCTGCAATTTTACCCTAAAGACAAAGAGCAAATACAATATCCCGACGATAAAACGGCTTCGCTGAACAAAGAAATGACTATTTCGGGTCAGCACACGGTTACTCAAGGTCGTTTTGTCGGAAAAGATTTCTTGACGGTTCAGGTTATTTTTCAACCAGGCACATTATTTCAACTCACTGGAATACCATCAAATTTACTGACCAACAAATCTCTAAATGCCAATGATATTTTTGGAAATCACGCCGCATTTGTAAACGAACAACTTTTTAATGCCGGAGATTACTCAACAATGATTCGGATTGTTGAAGACTTTTTGAAACAGGTTATCAGCCAAAAGAATATGTACATTCATCCGGTCAGAAAAATCGCCCGTTTGATGATGCAGAATGCCGATAAAAATTCGCTGGATTGGTACATCAAAGAATCGTGCCTTTGCCAACGGCAATTCGACCGTAAATTTGATGAACTGGTTGGTGTAAATCCGAAACGGTTTTTGCGGATTATCAGATTTGACAAGGCATTCAGACTAAAGAACCGTTTCCCAAAGAAAGATTGGCTTTCGGTTGCAATTGAATGTGGATATCATGATTATCAGCATCTGGTGAAAGATTACAAAGAATTTACCGGTCTGTCACCCGCGCAATTCACTGAATTAGACACCAAAGGACCTGACCGAATTATTGGTGTTGCTGAAATTTAAAAGATAAAGACTAAATAGTCTTTTATTTACCACTAAACTTACTTGGGTCCTGCATAGATTTGCTAAACAAAAATTTACAAATTATGCAACGCAAACAATTTCTGTTAACCGCATTGGGAGGAATTCCACTCCTTACCTTCGCACAGTTCGACGATAATACTACAAGTACCCGAAAACCTTTTACGGTTGAAGCAGGGAAAGGCCGTTTTGGAGAGGTGATTAAGTTTCTGGGAGTGCATCCCAACAACAACAAAATATCAGGGAAAGACACCAATCAGCAATTAAGCGTCTTCGAATACATTGGACTTGGAAAAGTTGGTCCAAGTTTGCATATGCATTTATCTCAGGATGAAGTATTCTATGTAATTGAAGGCGAGTATCGGTTTGTTGTGGGCGATGAAACGCATATACTCAAAGTTGGAGACACCATTTTTTTACCCCGGATGATACCTCACACCTGGATTCAGTTAACCGACAGAGGGAAACTCATTTACTTTCTTCAACCGGCAGGCAAAATGGAGGAATTCTTTCAGAAAATGAACAGCCTGACTGAACGTCCAACAGACGAAGAAATCAAGAAAATTAATCTGGAACACGGAATTGTAAATGTGGGACCTCCTTTAACACTGTAAAACTACTGATACTGATACTAATTTAAACTATAACATACCAGTTGCTGCAAATAACGCAGATACAATTTTCCATTGGCAACCACTGGAACGGTCCATGCCGGATTTTTCACATCATCGATGGCCGATTTAATCTCGCCAATTTTGATAAATTGGTTAGGATATGGTTTGACAAGAAATAATTTTCCTTTGATATTCAGGCAAATTAAATGACCATCCACAAAAGTTGTTGTTCCCTGACCAAGCTGGCCGGTGCTCCACATCTCTTTGCCGCTTGCCAGTTCAATGCATTTGAACTGGCCGTTATTCCTGTAACTTTCACCGGAATAACCATAGATGTAACCATCAATCAGTACAGGATCTGAATGCTGAGCTTCCATGAGATTGTTTTTCCAAAGAACTGTATATCCGCTATTGGTAACCTTGATGGCTTCGCATCCCATTTTATATCCCGAGGTATGAAAAATGATATCGTTGGAAACAATTGGTGTGGTTGCGTTGACACCATATTCGGTTGGCCAGGGTGCGGTCCAAAGCGATTTTCCATCGGACGGATTCAGACAGGAGAGACCAGTTCCCTGATAGATCAGAAGTTTTAATTCATTTTCAATAGTCATTGTTATTGCTGCAGCATATCCGGCATCTCCTTCCATCGATTTCCAGATCAGATCGCCGGTAAGTTTATTGTAGGCGATAACCAAAGCGCTTCCACCGCCCTGAACGATGACTTTGTCATCCAAAACCAGCGGAGTGGTTGAATAACCCCAGGTTGGCTCAGTTCCACCCTCGTCTTTTACATTTTTACGCCAGATTAGTTTCCCGTCTTCAAGGTTCCAGCAAACCAGATCCCCGCTCCTGCCAAACGTGTAAACCATGTCGTCGTTAATAAAGGGTGTTGCGCGCGAACCCGGACCATGACTTGCTCCTGATTCCGCTTCATAGGAACCTTTCCAGATCAGTTCACCCGTGTCCGAGTTGATGCAAAAGACCAAATCATTTTTTGCGTCTCTGCCGGGAATTATCAATCTGTTCCCCTGAATTACAGGAGATGACCATGATGCCGTGGCATTGTCCTGACACAGGTAGTTCACATACCAGAGTTTTTTCAGGCCATTCGACCAATCAGTCCGGATGCCTTTGGTTGCACTTTTCCCTTCAAAA
>CAIPKZ010000446.1 GCA_903865775.1 uncultured Prolixibacteraceae bacterium
ATTCATTGTGAACCTGGGAGGCCACGCCACCATGATTGCCGGGCGCAACATTATATATTATCCGGAAACCAGGGTCGAAACAGGCGGATACATGCTTGGCAAAATCTACAGTGGCTCCTATTGCGGCACGCTCAGTCCTTCGATGGTAACGATGGTTAACGGCGATAATGAAATGTCGGCGATTTCTCCAAAAGTTGCATACAGGCTCTATCCCAACCCAACAACCGGGAACTTCATCATTGAACAGACAAATGGAGTTGTAAAAGTAGGTGTTAAGGTTGAAATTTATAACATGACAGGAGACAAAGTGACGACCGTGCCATTATCCGGAGAAAAGAAGCAGGAATACTCCATTTCAGATTTCCCTGCCGGTGTCTATTTTGTCAAGGTATTTGGCGGAATCGTGGTGGAGACTTTCAAATTGATTAAAACAAATTAGACCATAAATACAAAATCCTGCGAAAGTGGGATTTTTAGTTTTACGGTGGACCCGTTTATTCCGGATATACTGAAGTGTATCGCAATTTATGTAAATTCTCAGGCAGCAACAACCACTGCAACTTCTTGTCGGAAAAAAAGTTAAGCTGCCTCCGGGTTTGTTTTGACCCTGTGACAATTCCTAAAGCCCGGCCCTTTCTGCTCAACGGGGGAACCCCCATGGGTATAATCGGAAATTATTCATATGCAGGTGTATAACCAGTCGGCGGGCTCCACCAGTTTACCCCGTCCGCGGTGACTGATCCGCTTCCCAAAAATACCACCATCACCTATCAATAATACCAATGCCCTGTTATGTCCCGCCACAGACTCCAAAACCATCACAGTCATGGATCAGCCAGGATTTCAATGTGGAAAACCAGTGTTAATCCTGATGGATTTGCGGACGAGGTAAGGTGTGTGCAGGATTAACTTAATGATTGACGTTTGGACGATTGACGATTGCAGAATAAATTGACGATTAACCGAATGACGATTAAGCAGCACTAATCGTAAATCGTAAATCGTAAACCGTAAATCAAGCAATTCAATCTGCAATCGTATATCGTCCAATCGTAAATCAAAATAATTGTCGGTTTTCCAGGCAACTTTATCGTGATTTCACGTGTCTGTTCTCCAGGTCCGTTCTTGATTTTAAAACCAGACAATCAGCGTTGAAAAACTTGATTGCTATGGTTTGTTATGTATGAAAAATTTGATAACTTCGTAACGTGAAATAGTTCCAACCAGCCACAACACATAAACACTTGAATTACAAATACATACATTTCACCGGATTCCTTGTTCATTTACTAATCCTCTGTGCATTAAAGTCCAACGGCGAAGGAACTGCTCAGATTTTATTGAGTGATGCGGGACATGGTAAAATGCAAATCATGTCATCATTCAGTGATTTCGGGCTTTACAACAAAGGGGAAGCCTACCGTTTACATGTTCGTGTTGCCAATATTGGAGAGATTATCTATTATGGGTTTGGCAGCAGATTAACCAATAACGATGCCGTCATCCCAAATGTTTACTGTAGGATCACCAATCCTTCGGGCACTGTAATTGTCGTACCAGAAGCGCTCTTACCAACAACAGGACAGGGATTCATTAATTCTTACACAGAAGCGGTTGCCGGCCCGACCCAAATTGCAGGTGCTGGTGGTTATAATGCAAAATCATATACTCCTACCGAACTGGGGGATTATTATTTTGAATTCAGATATGATGGAACTTCCGATCGTTGCAAGTTCAAATACTTTGACATCACGGTAGCCAGTGCTGCCAATGCTCCAATTCCCGGACGGGTGTGGTCGAAGGCGTGGCAATTTACCGCAGACGGGAACAGTACAACCGGTCAGGAATTTCGGTTCCAGGGAAAACTTTTCGTTTATGCCGATGATGGCATTGTGACGTCAATTGATTTCAATGGCATGGCACCATATGTTTTTACTGTTTTTTGCAACCAGTATGGTGTTGACCCGGCATTTAATTCTAATTGGCTGACCAACAGAAAGTCCAAATCAAATAAATACTACAACCCGCAATATAAGATATTCCTGTTGGATCCGGACAATGACTTGAACAACCCAACGTGGACCTTTCCAACAGGTTGGGCGGGTGTTATAGTCCCGCCAATTATCATGGAGTCCAATTGTGATGGCACAGGCGTATTTACTGTAAATGTTACAAAACCCGGAAAAGTTCTGTTACTGCTCGATATAGACCCGACTCCGGGCGTTCAGCCAATTGATGTGGAAATCCCATGGGATGCGCCTCCGTATGCTATTCCATGGAATGGATTGAACGGGTTGGGACAACCCGTACCAAACGGAACCAGTTTCCCGGTATCGGTTACCTATCTGAACGGATTGACAAACCTTCCTATCTATGATGTGGAATACCAGCTAGATGGGTATGTTGTTAAGCTGATCCGTATAAATCCTCCAGGAACCACTGATCCCAGTCTTTTTTGGGACGATTCAAATCTTAGTAACGGAACCAGTCCTCCG
>CAIPKZ010000447.1 GCA_903865775.1 uncultured Prolixibacteraceae bacterium
CCCAGTAATCCGGTATCCACGCGTTTGGGCCGTTCAAAATCGCCCCAGTCAACATACGAATGACCGGTATTGGTTTCCGAAATGATTTCGCCCAGAATATAATCCAGATCAGCACGATGGCTCACATACTGAACCAGCGGACTGTATCTTTCCTTTATGCCTTTCCAGTCGACTCCGTGCATATTGGATGCGTAAAAATAATCTCTGAAAATTCGCCATCCGTCAGTATAAATCTGATTCCATTCTTTTTTCGGATCAATCTTCATGACCATGTCATCCAGATTGAGTTTTCCGGCTCCGGACTTTTGCCCGGCAGTCAGTTTGGTTATTCCGAATTCCTTTCCAGAAGTGTACAGCATCATTTTACCATCGGCGCTGACAACAGCCTGTCCCGCTTTATCAATCACTTCTTCGTCTTTCTTGTCTTCGATCGAATATTTATGCAACGATCCTTCGCTGATGTAGAGGATACCACCTTCGACTGCAACCAGGTTCCGGTAAGTTCCGGCATTTAAAGGAAATGCGGTGATTCTTGAATTGATTCCTTCCAGGTCAATCTGAACTTTTACAGAATCTTTGGCAACGACTTTTGTATCTGGTTTTGCCTTTTTATCTTTTTTTTGTTCTTCCTTTGGCTTTTCTGCTTCCTTCACCGGTTCAAGGTCGTTTTTGTCTTTGAATAGTTTCGGACAGTCAGCTTTCAAAGCCATGGCATAAATCCGGGTTGCTTTGTTGTACAAATAGTTGAATTCGAAGCTGGAGAAATCGAGGTTAAAATCGCGGTCGGAAAGAAAATAAATGTATTTGCCATCTGTTGAGAAAACTCCCGATCCGCTGTTGAACTGATCGTCGGTGAGTTGACTGTTTTGTGCCGTTTCGAGATTATAAACCCAAACAGCACCCAATCCGTTGGCTCCTTCCTTGTCGTAAGCAATCCATTTTGAATCCGGAGAAAACGAGTAGGAGTGGATTTCGGATCGGTCGGCATGAGTGACAACGGTTGTTTTTCCAGTCTGCGAATCGACCAGTTTTAGCTGCAATGTACGGTCGAAATAGAGAAGATATTTGCCGTCTGGCGACCATTTTGAATCGTATTTCCATGCAGATGAACCGCTTGTCAATTGGCGGGGCTCAGCGCCTTTTTTATTTTCGAGCAGATAAATTTCGTATTCGCCCGAAGTATCAGAATAATAGGAAATGTATTTACCATCGGGCGACCAGCTTGGCGAAATTTCACGAATACCCTGCGAATTGGTCAGGTTATAAGTTGCACCATTTTCAGCAGGAATCGAGAAGATATCGCCCCGGGCTGAGATCAGAGCACGTTTTCCGGTAGGAGAAACTTCGAACCCCTCAACAAAATCTTTCACATTTTTATAATATGGAACGGTGTTCGGGTTGTCAAAATGAATACTGATGTTCACTTTTTCTTCCCTGCCTGTTGTGAGGTTCAATTTGAAAAGAAATCCACCGTTTTCATAGACCATTTGTCCGTTTTCTCCGGAAGGCCACATGCAATCAAAATCGGCGTGCGAAGTAAGTTGTTTCAGCGCTTTTGTCTGGGTGTTGTATTGGTAGATATTCAGCTTCAGATCGCGGTCGGAAGCAAAATAAATGTTGTCGCCAAACCAGGTTGGAAGCTGGTCTGTTCCTTTGAAATCAGTGATTTGTTCCGATGTATTCTTGTCCAGATCATAAACCCATAAGTCTGAAGCACGTCCGCCCTTGTAACGTTTCCAGGTGCGGAATTCACGGTCAACCGGCGTGAAACAGATTTTTTTGTCATCGGGAGATAAAGTGGCAAAACCACCATTGATAATGGACAGCGGTTTTTCAAGACCACCTTCCAGACTGACCAGAAAATATTTACCGTTTCGTTCGCCAAAAGGCGTGCGGTTAGCACGGATCAGAATGTTTTTGCTGTCTGAAGTCCAGTCAAGCGGAACATCGTCGATACCGCCACGTGGAGGCATCACACCCACCGAATTGTACCAGGTCAGCTGTTTTGGAGTGCCACCATTCGACGGCATGACGAATATCTGGCGGCTACCTGAGTACTCTGCTGAAAAAGCAATCCATTTTCCATCAGGAGAAATTTTGGGAAAAAGTTCCATTCCCGGGTGGGAAGTCAGCCGGCGTGCCTCGCCGCCATTGGAATCGACCGACCAAATGTCGCCGGCATAAACAAAAGCGATCAGGTTTTTATTGATGTCGGGATAGCGCATGAGCCGCGCCTGGTCCTGTGCAACTGCATTTTGAATGATTAGTATTCCAAGAATGGCCAGAGCCAAAAGTTTGAAAGATAGTTTTCGCATTTTTTCAGAATTAGATGAGTTTTATTGTGGATATTGGTTGATGTTTCGATGGGGTAATTACATGTCAATGGAAACAAAAGTAAAATTGTTTATCTTTGAAAAAAATGACAAATGCCTAAACTTTACGAATACTTCGGCTTGATAATTTTATTTTATTCTCACGAACATGAACCAATACATGTCCATGGAAGATTTCAAGGTAAAGAAAGTAAAGCGGAGATCGTATTTTTGAATGGCAAATTTCAGGAAATCGTAATTAGCAAAGTGACCGGAAAGGAACCATTAGATGTTCAGAACATGCGAAAGCTCAAAAAAATTGTTGAACTGTACCGGGATGATATCATAAGAAAATGGATTGATTTCTTTGTTTACAATATCGAAATTTCTCCTGAAAAAATCACTAAAAAGCTGTAAGTCATGGTAATTTCTATTATTAGAGCAGAATATATCGGAGATTATAAAATTGAATTTTTCTTTTCTGACGGCGTTCAGAACATCCTGGATTTCACGGATTTTTTACAGAACGCAAAAAATCCCATGACCAGAAAATATCTTGATAAACAATTGTTTAGCCATTTTTCGATAGAATATGGTGATATTATATGGAATGATTATGAAATGTGCTTTCCGATCTGGGATTTGCATGAAGGAAGAATATGATTATCAAGGAATGATAATTTTTAAAATATTTAAGTTTAGTTTCCTTTGATACCTTCAATAAATTGACTTTTCCTACATTTATTGAACTGTTTCCTATTTGGTTTATTCACCTTATCTTCGCTCCAAATATAAAAAAGAATGACCACTCACAAAATAATCGTTGCTATCGACGGGCATTCATCCTGCGGAAAAAGTACCATTGCCCGGGCCTTGGCTGTCCGCTTCGGCTATGTTTTCATTGATAGCGGTGCCATGTACCGCGCAGTTACCTTGTTTGCCCTTCGCCGGAATCTGATTTCCAACGGTACCGTTAACCGGGAAGAATTGATCAGTTTACTTCCGGAGATAAAAATCGAATTCATATACAATCCTGCTTCTCAAAAAAGCGACATGTACCTGAACGGTGAAAATGTAGAGGAAGAAATCAGACAATTGCTGGTTTCCCAAAATGTGAGCCCGGTAGCCACTATTGCCGAAGTCCGGCAGGCCATGGTTCGTTTACAACAGGAAGTGGGCCGAAAAAAAGGAATTGTGATGGATGGCAGAGATATTGGCACAGTAGTTTTTCCGGATGCCGAACTGAAATTTTTCGTGACCGCATCGACTGAAATCCGTGCCAAACGTCGTTTTGATGAATTGTCGGCCAAAGGTGAAACAGTATCGTTTGAAGAAATACTGGAAAACATTCAGGAACGTGATCGCATTGACTCCACCCGGGCAGCCAGTCCACTCCGAAAAGCAGATGATGCATTGGTTTTGGACAATAGCTTTATGACGCAAGAAGAACAGTTGGAATGGGTGATTGGTAAAGTTGAAGAATGTTTAAAGTTCAAAGTTTAAAGTTGGTTGCATTATCCTTTGCCTCGGGGGTTCAGGTCTTTAATATGATGTCATCGAACTCGTGATGATGTGTCATGCCGAACTTGTTTCGGCATCCCTCTATAGAATGAGACCCTGAAACCCAGCCTGCCGGCTGGCAGGAAGTTCAGGGTGACTGGTACCGGACAATATCAATTTGACTGAAGGATAGATTTTATTAAAACACATTAGGTGATCATAGAAATTGACCAGAAATCGGGATTTTGTTTTGGCGTTGTGAATGCCATCGGAAAAGCAGAAGAAACGCTGCAAACAGTAGATCTGCTCTATTCTCTGGGTCATATCGTGCATAACGAGCTGGAAGTAAAACGACTTCAGGAATTGGGTTTGAGAACGATAACTCATGAAGAATATTTTACGCTCAAAGATTGTAAGGTTCTGATCCGTGCACATGGCGAACCACCTTCGACTTACGAATATGCCCGGGAGAACCATATCACTCTCATTGATGCGACTTGTCCGGTCGTGTTAAAACTCCAGCAAAGAGTAAAGAAAGCTGCAGAAACCATGAACTCTGAAAATGGACAGTTGGTAATCTTTGGACATTTGGGTCATGCCGAAGTTGCAGGTCTTGCCGGTCAAACCAAAAATGAAGCGATCATTATTGATGACCCGGAGGATTTCCGGAAACTTGATCCTCTGCGACCAGTTGTCGTATTTTCGCAAACCACCAAATCGGTTGGCGATTTCAGAAAACTCACACAAAATATTCGGGAACAATCCCAGTCAGGCCGGGTTGAAACCCATGACACCATTTGCCGTCAGGTTTCAAACCGCGTAGATCATCTCAACCAATTTGCTACCCGGTTTGATGTGATTATTTTTGCAGGAGGCCGACAAAGCTCTAATTCTCAGGTGCTTTTCGATGTCTGTAAAAAACAAAACGAACGCAGCTATTTTGTTTCAACTCCTGAAGAATTGAATCCGGAATGGTTTTCAGGAATTGAAACAGTTGGTATTTGCGGTGCAACATCGACGCCACAATGGTTAATGGAAAAGCTTGCCGAACGGATCAGGCAGCTTTAACTCTTCATTAATCTTAAGCCTGAATTTCTGGTGTCGGGCTTTTACCTAAAATACTTTGATTTACTTTATTTTGAATTTATATATCGGCTAAAAGAATCCATTATGACAACAAAAGATATTAGCTCAGATTTACCTCTGAAAAGAAAAAAAATGCAAACCATTGGCGTTTTCACTTCCGGAGGCGATGCTCCCGGGATGAATGCAGCCGTTCGCGCTGTAACACGTGCTGCCATAGCCAATGACCTGAAAGTTGTTGGGATTCGTCGCGGTTACCAGGGTATGATCGAAGGTGATTTTATTCCGTTGAAATCAAACGACGTGAGTGGAATTCTGCAATTGGGCGGAACGATGTTGAAAACTGCCCGCAGTGCTGAGTTCAGAACTCCTGAAGGCCGGGAAAAAGCCTATCAGCAATTGAAAAAAGCCGAAATTGATGCGGTGGTTGCCATCGGTGGTGACGGAACTTTTACCGGAGCTTTGGTGATGTCGCAGGAATACGAATTTCCGTTTATTGGAATACCCGGAACCATTGACAATGATATCTATGGAACGGATTATACCATTGGTTACGATACTGCATTGAACACCGTAGTGGAAGCTGTGGATAAAATCAAGGATACGGCACGGTCGCATGGCCGGATTTTCTTTGTTGAAGTCATGGGCCGGGAAGCCGGTTTACTGGCATTGAATAGTGGAATAGCATGTGGAGCGGAGGTTATTTTAATTCCGGAGGCAAAAGGCGATTACAATCAGTTGAAGAAATTTCTGGACAAAGGATATAAAAACAAGGAAACCAGCGGAATAATCATGGTCGCTGAAGGCGAAGAAGCCGGTGGTGCAATAAAGATTGCGGAGGAAGTTCGGAAGGAACATCCGGATCTGGATGTGCGTGTGTCAATTTTAGGGCATATTCAGCGTGGTGGAAGTCCGACAGCCAAAGACCGGGTGAATGCCACCAAAATGGGAGTTGCCGCAATCGATGCCCTTCTTGATGACCAAAAAAGTATCATGATCGGGCTTGATAATGAGAAAATTGTGCATGTGCCATTTAATAAAGCGGTCAAACTGAATCATTCCATCGATACCAATTTAATGGATATCCAGAAGTTGTTGAATATTTAAAAGAAAGTGCGGAGTGTCTAAAGTTAAACTATGAGATAATTTTCGGCACTTTAGTTCACTTTAGGCACTCCGAACTTATTTTATTAAATCCGGAAGTACGAAATCAGCTTCTTCAGATTTGCAGCCTGTTTTGACATTTCTTTCGAGTTGATAGAGAGTCCAAACGATGATTCGGCATTTTGTTGTGTGACCTTATTGAGTTGCTTGATTCCGTTATTAATCTCTTCAGAACTTAGTTTTTGATCCATACTCGAAGCTGCGATTTCCTTGACAAGCAGGGCTGTCTGTTCGATATCCGGAATAATTTCGAGCAGTTTTTCGCCGGTTTCTCTGGCCTGAATCAAGCCATGAGTGGATAATTCATTGATTTCCTTGGCCGCCAGTTGCGATTTTTCGGCCAGTTTTTTGACTTCGGCAGCTACAACGGCAAATCCTTTCCCCTGAATGCCATACCTCGAAGCCTCAATTGCAGCATTGATCGCCAACAGATTGGTTTGTTTGGCGATTTCACCTACAATCGATATTTTCTGAACGATATTGTTCATCGAAAGGATCAGGTTTTTTGTCGCCTCATTACCTTCCTGAATTCCCATGGCTGCTTTTAATGCAATTTTCTCGGTTTCCTGCGCACTGCGTGTATTCTGCTGAATCCGCACAAGCATTTGTTCCATGGTGGACGATATTTCTTCGGTAGCTGCCGCCTGGTTGTTTGCCCCATTCGAAAGTTTTACAGAAGAATCCATCAGTTCAATGCTGCGATCAGTAATGATTTCAGAACTTTGAATGATTTCACTCATGATTGTGGTCAGTTTGGAAGCCATACCCGACAATGAATTTGCCAGATCTCCAATTTCATCATCCTGTTTGATCAGAAGTTTTGCACTGAGGTCGCCAGCAGCTATTTTCTTCGCAAAATCAACCCCTTTTACAATCGGATCACTTAGCCGTGAGGCAATGAAATAAATGATGACATACAAAAGAATAAGCCCCAATATTCCGGTTATAATAGCTGCAATCAATACATTTTTGGCGTCCTTCAGGATAATCCGGGTGGGAACTTCAATTCCGACAATCCAGTTCGAGGGATTGTTGCCAATCATAATCGTTTCAAACGAAACAAAATACTCTTCTTTGTTTTTGCTGTTGGTATAGGTGAACGATGCGGATGAATGATTTGCAATCTGTTTAAAACCATCCTTAAATTTGGTGCTGTCGGCCGCCAATGTCCCCGGAAAATTTTTTCCGGTCAGACTTTGATCAGTATGTGCCACAACTAACCGGTTTCCGCCAAGGATGTAGGCCGTAGATTCTTCGAAAGGTTTTACGCCGGAAATCAATTTATTAATTTCTTCCAGCGTGATATCAATTCCGACAAGGCCTTCAAAGTGTCCTGACGGGTCTTGAACAGGAACAAACAGTGCCGTCATTAAAGTTCCGGCCAATTCTTTGGTTACCACATCGTAATACGGATCCCAAAGCATTTCCCTGTTTAAGCTCCGTGCAGTATAGTAAATACCTTTCAGTGCAGTGTTCGTGGTATCAACGATTTCCTTTTGAAGTTTAATTTCATTGCTTGCACGGAAATAAATGCTGCGTCGCCGTCCGTTCTTTTTATTGTATTTGGGATCAATCGTTTTCATTTCCCAGTAAAGTCCTACGGATAAGAAGTCAGGGTTCTTTTCCAGGCTGCTTAAAAGTATGTTTTCGAAGAAGGCATCACGTTGTGCAGGTTCGTATTTTTTATGCGTACTGAATATATTTCGCAAGGTGCGCGCAGATTCCATGATTACATTCAGATGCTCTGAAATTTTGTTCCGGTTCTCACGGGTCGTAGTTTTCACAATTTCAATCGACTCGGAATAGGTTATTTCCTTCAATTGGAAACTGATGTACCCAATTGCTAAACAGTATATTATTGTAGCCGGAATAAGAATATATAAATTCAGCTTTCGTTTTAGTTTGAATCTTCTCTGCTTCATAGCATAATGCAATTTATTGAATTAAGAGCGATTGAATAGCCCAACCAATAAAGGAATGGAACTGTGACTAAGGTAGAATTATTAATTTGATTTCAAAAACTGAAAAGAAAGTTCATTTTCAGTAGATTTGAGTGCCTGGAAAAGAATGGAGAAATACAAATCTAATGCCACTGATTTAATGAAGTTTACTCATTCAATATACTTGAATATAAAGCATCTGCGCATTTTATTTTGCATACTCTGCATATTTGCCGGGAATGTATCCAACGCACAATCCGGTTCAGAATACTCGATTCTTGTGGCAGGTCATGCCTATGGTGCCCATGCGGGAAAGAACATTGGATTGCATCCGCCTTTTCTGGATAAATTGCGGACAAATACCGACAACAAAGTTGCCGCATTATTTTTGACCGGTGATCTTGTAAATAACAGTACAAGTGCCAGTTGGACGCAGGTGGAAACTGAACTTTCAGGTTTGGGCCTGACTTCTTATTATGTGATGGGAAATCACGATAACAATACCATCGGGCACGCGGTATTTCGGAAGAAACATGGAGGAACATACTATTCTGCCACAATACAAAACGAATTGTATATCGTTCTGAACAGCACCGAATCCGACCGTTCAATTTCTCCGGCACAGCTAAAATTTCTGGATGGAGTTTTAAAAAATGCTGTTTCAAGCCAGAAACGAATTTTTATCTTTTTTCATGAAATTATCTGGAACAGCCACGAAAAATATCGCCTGGTCCGCAGCAACAGCCGGTCGAGGTATGAGTTCATGATTAATATTTCGAACTTTTGGAATCAGGTATTTCCCATGCTGACAGCCTATCCGGAGAAAAAATTCTATCTGATAGCAGGCGATGTGGGAGGAAATCCGGATGCCATTGCCGCCTCGTATGACCGATGGGAAAATGTCACGCTCATTTCATCCGGAATGGGGGAGGTGCCTGATGATAACTACCTGAAAGTTGATATTCTTCCTGATACTGTGAATTTCACCTTGATTCCTTTAAACCCGGGAGTATCAATGAACCCTTTGCCCTGGTATAATATTCCTGAAAAACCCGGTCAGATTTCAGGACCTGCCATCGTGTTTTCATCAGGATCGGCAACGAAGTACCAAGTTTCTCCGGTAGGAAATGCAACGGCATATCACTGGACTTTAAGCACTGGAATTTCGGGAAGCAGCGATTCGGCGGCAATAAATGTGAATTTCAACACCGGTTTTCAAACTGGAAAAATATCCGTGAGCGCAGTCAACGATGGTTTTGGAGAAAGTGAACCTTCTGTTTTGGAAGTTCATGCTGAAAATACGATTGTTTCCGAAAAAGAAATCGGTTCCGGTTTTCGGATTATTCAAAATCCTGAATCAATTCAACTCATGATCTATTCCGAAAAAAACCAGAAAGCCAGCCTGAAAGTGTACAATCCATTGGGAAGCACTCTTTTTGTCAGGGATTTTCAGTTGAATCCGGGACAAAATATTAAAGAAATACCAGCTGGTTGGCATGATCACGGACTTCAACTGTTCGAATTATCATTCGACAATAAGCGATTGGTTCAGAAAATCATTCTCTACTGAGTTGAACTTCTGCCTTCCCAATAAAAATTGCCAACAAACTTTACTCCTGATTACAGAATCAGCAATCTTTTTCGGTATTTTGCAGCATGATTGAAGATGTACTTTTTGCTGATGTAATTCTGCCATTACCATTCGATTACCGTTTCACATACCGGGTGCCAGCCGCATTTCAGGTGAATATAAAAACGGGGATTCGCGTAATCGTGCAGTTTGGCAAACGCAAATATTATTCGGCTCTCGTTTATAAACTTCATCAAATCAGGCCGGAAGGCGATTTTGAAATCAAAGACATTGATGCCATTCTCGACGAAGAACCTATCGTTGGCGATAAACAACTTCAATTGTGGGAATGGATTGCAAACTATTACTGCTGCACCCTGGGTGAAGTTTTTAAAGCCGCTTTACCTTCGGGACTGAAACTGGAAAGTCAGACCAAAATCAGTTTGAATCCCGATGCCATCATTTCCGAAGACTTATCCGACAAGGAAAATGCTGTGGTATTGTTGCTTGAAAGCCGGAAAACAGCCAGCATTCAGGATTTGAATCAGTTTTTGGGGCAGCAGTCCTCGTTTGCTATCCTGAAATTGCTGCTCGAAAAGAATGCGGTTATCGTTGAGGAGCAGCTTCGCGAAAGCTACAAACCAAAAAACATACCTTTTGTCAGGCTAAATCCTGAATATTCATCCGAAGACAAGTTAACAGCAGTACTTGATTCACTCAAAAAAGCAAAAAAACAGGAATTACTTCTGAAATTCTTTCTTTCAGAAACCATTTATGGCGATCAAAATCTTACTGAAATTGGTAAGAAAGATTTACTGGAAATGGCTGATGCTTCGGAATCTGCACTGAAAGGACTGGAAGAAAAACAAATTCTGGAAGTGTTTCAGAAGGAAGTCGGGCGGATTGATCGGAAACCGGATACGGAACTGATGATAAAAGAACTTTCAGAAGCCCAGCAAACCGCGCACGACGAGATTCTCAATCAGTTCAAAACAGAGCAAACCGTTTTGCTGAATGGAGTGACTTCAAGCGGAAAAACTGAAATTTATATCCGTCTCATTGAAGAACAACTGAAACTTGGCAAACAGGTATTGTATCTGGTTCCGGAAATTGGACTGACTACTCAAATTATTACGCGATTGAAAACTGCGTTTGGCGACCTTGCCGGAATTTATCATTCCAAATTCAATGATGCCGAAAGGGTCGAAATCTGGTTCAATGTACTGAATGAAAAGACCGGAAAAACAGGCCAGCAGTATCAGGTCATTTTGGGCGCCCGATCTGCTATTTTTCTTCCGTTTAAAAATTTGGGATTGATTATTGTGGATGAAGAACACGAGAATTCGTACAAGCAATTCGATCCGGCACCACGCTACAATGCCCGTGATATGGCTATTCTGATGGGAAATATTCACAATGCAAAGGTTCTCCTGGGTTCCGCGACTCCCTCGTATGAAACGTATTTTAATGCGCGAAGCAATAAATACGGACTGGTGAACCTGGATGAGCGCTTTCTCGGAATTGAAATGCCTGAACTCATCACAGCGAATACGCACGAAGCGCACAAACGCAAACTAATGCGCTCGGTTTTTACCCCTGAATTGTATGATGAAATCGCACTGGCGTTGGTGAATAAGGAACAAATTATCCTTTTCCAGAACCGGCGTGGTTTTGCACCATTCGTCCAGTGCGGAAAATGTGGCTGGATACCAAAATGCAAGTACTGCGATGTGAGCAAAACTTACCATAAAAACCGTTCGAGCCTGATTTGTCATTACTGTGGACACACCACATCAGTGGCTATCAAATGTGAGGACTGTGGCTCGGAAGAGATCAAAACACGAGGTTTTGGTACCGAAAAAATTGAAGATGAAATTCAGCTTCTTTTTCCGGATGCGCGCGTTGCCCGAATGGATTTGGATACTACGCGGGCAAAAAAAGCCTATGAGCAATTAATCTGGCAGTTTGAAACCCGCAAAATCGACATTCTGGTCGGTACGCAAATGGTAACCAAAGGACTTGATTTCGATCACGTTCGGGTGGTTGGTGTTTTAAATGCGGATAATCTCCTGAATTATCCTGATTTCCGTTCGTATGAGCGCACCTATCAGTTAATCATGCAGGTCAGTGGTCGCGCGGGGCGAAAGAACAAGCGAGGAAAAGTGGTTATTCAGACTTCGCAGCCCAATCATCCGGTCATTCAGGATGTGATTGCTAATGATTATTACCGGCTTTTCAGCAGGCAGATGGCCGAACGAAAGATGTTCAGGTATCCTCCGTATTATCGGCTCATCAAAATAGTGGTTAAACACCAAAACAAAGACCGGCTCGATCTGGCAGCTAATCATTTGGCTGCAGCCTTCAAAACTCATTTCAAAAGTAACGTGCTTGGCCCGGAATATCCCGTTGTAGGCTGGATTCAGATGTGGTTTCAGAAGGAAATGCTGATCAAACTTCCACGCGATGGGAAGATTCAGGAAGCTAAACAGAAAATACTGGAGATTATGAATCACGCCAAATCACTTCCCAATAATTCGGGTTTGCTTGTCTATGCTGATGTGGATCCGATGTAGATAAATCATTATGTAACTAGTTTGCAGATAGCTTATTCTCCGAAGTAAACGTATTTGAAAATAGTGTAGTTATCAACCTGTGTACTGGCAGGCCCTTGAAAAATTTCGAGAATTCTCAGATTTTTATTTTTATCAAAGGTTCGTTTAAACGTCCGAATCATATTCTCAGGATCTTCGAAATTTTCATTTTTATAAATTACTGTCTTTACATTTAATCTATTTGAAAATGTATTTATGGTCCATTTGAATGGCACATTAGTATTGCCCCAATGCAAAACTTCCCGGACAGGCTGACCAGAATCATCAAACTCAAAGACGGTGAACATAAGAGGAACCGATTGATTTACCCCATTGGAATAATTCTCAATCCTGGACAATCGCCCGTCAGTATAAAAAAACAGATTATACTCCTTAACATAGTCATCCCCTTGTTCAACCGTTTCTTTAACTTTTTTTCCTTCCCTTGAATAGGTAAAAGAGTTACTTTGGTAAAACGCAGCATTTAAAAGAGTGTCAGCGCCATAATAATGTTTTATCTGAATCAGTTGTTCCCTAGAGTTGTACTGATACAAATCATGCTTTACAGGACCAGTACCATAGTAATAATATGATATTTTGCTAATCAGACCCAAATTATTGTATTCATATTGCTCCTCGATTCCCATAGGTTCTTTTGCATCTAAAGAGGTGTATTTCAATACTTCTTTAAGCCTGACTGGCTCAGAAAGAATGAAATTCTCTTTATGGCAACTTAGGAGAACCAGAAAAATCAGGCTGGCAAGTCCGAAGGTGAAATTTGCTTTCATAATCTGTCCGTTTATGCAACATGAACAAATCCAAAACTTAGCTGTACAAATACCTTTTGATTTTTTGGGTGGCCGTTTTCTGAAAAGGTTCATTTTGAATCAACACCATCTGAACCTGCGAAAATTTATTGACGTTTTGATTCACGTAAGTTTGAAGCTCTTTCAGCAAATCATTCATTTTCTGTTCAGCCATATTCGAACCTTTTTCAAACAGATCATTGTACTTGGTTTGCAGTTCTTCCAGATTGAAATGCACCAAAGCAACCAGCTTTCCTTTTTGCTGAACTACCAATGATTCAAGCACATTTGGATAATTATTGATTACTGATTCAATCTCTTCGGGGTAAATATTCTCGCCGCTGGCACCAATGATAATATTCTTTATTCGTCCACGAATATAGAGAAACTTGTCCTTGTCAAAAATGCCCAGATCACCGGTTTTGAACCATCCATCCGGTGTAATGACTTCCGCAGTAATTTCCGGTTCTTTGTAATAACCTTTCATTACATTGGCTCCTCTGGCCCATATTTCGCCTTCTCCGGTTTTTGGATCGGGATTATTGATTTTTAATTCAACTCCGGTAATTGCTGGTCCGGTTGACTGCAAGCGGGAAGCGGAGGTTTTCATGCCAGCCAGCAGGGGTGCAGTTTCGGTCAGACCATAACCAATGCTGTATGGGAACCGCGCTTCAATCAGGAATTTTTCGACATTTCGGTCGAGTTTTGCACCACCAATTCCGAAGAAATCGATTTCGCCACCAAAGGTTGCCAGTAATTTTTTGCCGGCAATACGGTTTAATTTCTTCCGGATAAAAGACACTTTATAAAGCTGCCGGATGGCCCATTTTGAATTAAATGCCGGTTGTATTCTGTTGTGATAAATCTTTTCAATAATCAATGGAACCGAAAACATGATGGTCGGTTTTACTTCGAGTAAAGCTGGAAGTAAAACAGATGGAGTAGGCTGTTTACTAAGATAATAAACACATGAACCTTTCAGCATAGGCATCACAAAACCGAGCGTGTTCTCGTAGGTATGCGACATGGGGAGAATGGACAACAAACGATCATTTTCATTCACATTTCGCACACAGGTCGAATTTTCAGCCACGGTACAAATATTTTTATGGCTCAGCATCACACCTTTCGATTTGCCCGTAGTTCCGGAGGTATAAATAATTGCAGCCAGATCATCTTCATCAGGATCGTATTGATTCAGATTGGTTTGATCCAGTCGATATTCAGGTTTTTGTCCAATGGTTTCGGTGACCATAAAATCCTCTATCCGAATTCGGTGAACCAAGGTCTCAACCTTTATTGATTCGAGCTTCGCTGTAAGTTTTTCAGAAACAAAAATTGCCTTAGATTCCGAGTGATTGAGTATATTTTCAATTTCTGAAGGCAAAAAATCAGGAAGCAATGGAACTGCGACAGCTCCCATGAATGTGATAGCAAAATAGGCAATTCCCCAATTAGGCATGTTGCTGCTTAAAATCGAGACTTTATCGCCAGGTTTTATCTGCAAATCTTCGAGCAGCCGCACTAAAGCTGCTGTTTTCTGGTTCAATTCAGTATAGGTAATTGGTTTTTCTCCGACAAACGCCAATGCATTGAAATGGCCAAATTTCTTCACAGTATCGGCAAACCGTTCGGGAAGGGTAAGTTTTACAGCTTTGTTCATGTTAAGTCAATTTTTGGATATTCAAAAGTACAATTATTCTTCAATCGCCAAGCACCGATTTACGTCTAAATCAATGGACTATGTCTAATTAAAAGTCGTCAAGATATAAATTGATTGTTCTTTCTTGATTTTCTGAAATCACCAATCTGTTCTTAACGGATTAATTCTATATTTAAAGAACTATTCAATACTATGATCGCTTGCCGGAATATTTACGTTTTAAGTCTTATTTTGTTGTGCTTCGGGGCATTTTCTCAACAAAAATATACGCTAAGCGGAACTATTTCAGATGCTTCGGACGGAGAAAATCTGGCAGCTGCTGTATTGCTTTTCCAGAATTCAAGCTTCAGCGCCATTAGCAATTCGTACGGTTTTTATTCCATCACGATTCCTGAAGGAGAATATACCGTTTCAGTGAAATATCTGGGTTACCAGGATCAGCTGATCCAGACCAGGCTTCATTCCAATCAGGTTTTAAACCTGAAATTAAATGCTGTAAGTTATCAGCTTCAGCATGTTGAAGTGTACGTCGACCGCAGCAATCAAAACATTAGCTCGGTTGATATGGGAAATGTAAAAATTAGTCCCCGTCAGATTGAAAGTATTCCGGTTTTGTTTGGCGAACGAGATCTGATTAAAACTTTACAGCTTTTGCCCGGAATTAAAGCTGCTGCTGAAGGTAATTCAGGATTTTACGTACGCGGAGGCGGTATCGATCAAAACCTGATTTTGCTGGATGAAGCACCTGTTTACAATGCTTCGCATTTACTCGGTTTCTTCTCCGTTTTTAATTCCGAAGCGATTCGTGATGTGAACATGATGAAAGGTTCGATTCCGGCAGAATATGGTGGACGCGCCTCTTCGGTTCTTGATATCCGGATGAAGGAAGGAAATATGAGCGATTACCAGACCACCGGAAGCATTGGATTAATTTCATCGAATCTGAGTTTTGAAGGTCCGGTTAAAAAGGATGTCAGTTCATTTATGGTCAGTGCCCGGCGAACGTATGCCGATTTATTCCTGAAAATTGCTCCCGATAAGAATTTACGCAATACTCAAATGTATTTCTACGACCTGAACATGAAAGTCAATTATAAACTTAGCAACAACAGTCGTTTATACATTTCCGGTTATCTGGGCCGAGACAAATTCAGATTGCAGGATCAGATTGGTTATGAATGGGGGAGCAAAACAGCAACTGCAAGGCTAAACCATACCTTCAGCGAAAAGTTATTTTCGAACAGCTCTTTCATTTTCAGCAATTATTTTTATCAGCTTGATAATTCGGGGAACAGCGATGTATTGCTGGGTTCCCGCATTCAGGATTTCAACCTGAAACAGGATTTTACATGGTATTTAAATTCAAATAATACCTTGAAATTCGGAGCCAACCTGATTGACCACAAAATTGTTCCGGGCGAAATTAAGGCAAAACCGGGCAGCCTGTACAATTCGTTAGCAGTCAGACCACGGAATGCCATTGAATCGGCATTTTATGTTTCTAATCTTCAGAATATTTTACCTCAGTTAAAACTTTATTACGGACTTCGTCTGGCCCTTTTCACGAATGTCGGACCGGGTGATTTCTATCGTTTCGACTCCAAGGGGAACCTGATTCAAACAATAAGTTACGAGCATTTTAAAATTGCAAAATCACAGGGAGGGCTTGAACCGCGACTTGCCCTGAATTATCAGCTGAGCAACAAAGATGCGCTGAAGGCTTCATTCAACCACATCTATCAGTTTATTCATCTGCTCAGCAATTCAACTTCGACGAACCCAAACGATGTCTGGTTACCGAGCAGCGAGAATGTAAAGCCGCAGATTGCCGATCAGTGGTCACTTGGATATTTCAGAAACAGCAAAGAGAATAAATATGAAGGCTCAATAGAAACCTATTATAAAAATCTACAAAACCAGATTGAGTATGAAAACGGAGCAGACCTGATTTTCAATTCAACTGTTGAATCCGAATTGGTTTTCGGTCGGGGATGGGCCTATGGTACTGAATTTTTATTCCGGAAAAATATCGGAAAACTTACCGGATGGGTGGGATACACCTGGTCAAAAACCATGCGGCAATTCGACCAAATCAATAATGGGAAAGCTTTTCCGGCCCGTCAGGATCGCCGGCATGATTTTTCGGTGGTTGGAATGTATGATATTGGCCGTAAACTAAAATTTTCGGTTGTTTGGGTGTTCAATACCGGAAATGCAGTAACTTTCCCCAACGGAAAATACGAAATTGACGGACAAATAGTGGGCTACTATACCGAGCGAAACGGCTACCGAATGCCCGATTATCACCGGTTGGATCTGGGTCTGACGTGGATCAGGAAACAAACGGCAAAAGACGAATCGAGCTGGAATTTTTCGGTTTACAATGCATACGGAAGAGAGAATGCCTATTATATTTCATTCAGGCAAAACGAAATAAATCCTGAACTGACTGAAGCCGTTCAGATTTCACTGTTCAAGTTAATTCCTTCGGTGAGTTATAAATTTAAATTCATGTAAAACTTGGCAAGGTTTAAAAACATAATAATTCTGACTATTGGATGTTTTCTCCTGAATTCATGCGAAAAGATCATCGAATTGGATTTGGAAGGATCGAATTCTGTCGTTGTTATTGAAGCAAATTTGACAAATAACAAAATGCCGGTAACCGTTTTTGTGTCAAAAACTTCGTCCTTTTCCGGATCTAAAGCCGGCACACCGGTTTCGGGAGCAAAGGTCAGTGTGAAAGTCGAAAATGGAAATTTGAAATATCTGACCGAGGTGGAACCAGGCGTTTACCGCCTGGAAAAAGTTATTGCGCAAACCGGATATTGGTATGTTATAGATGTTGTGTCAGAAGGAGTTACTTATTCAGCCAGATCGTTTTTAAACAGACCGGTTCCAATCATCGATCTGACTTTTTCGTATTTTGATGGTTTCGGATTTTTAGAAAGTGGTTATATGGCGAATTGTTTTGTTCGCGATCCGGCAGAAACAGAAAACTATTACCGGATAAAATATTACGTGGATGGAAAACCAGTCAGCGAACAGAATGGTATTACCCTGTTTTCAGATGAACTCTTTAATGGCAACGAAATAGGGTTGAGTCACCAAAGTTTTGTGTTCAGCGAGACGGACACCTTAACCGTTGAATTACAGTCGATTGATTGGGCTGCATTCAATTACTTTTCAACCCTCGAAGACATCTCAGGACCAAGCTGGCAACAAAATGCAGCACCAACCAATCCAAACAGCAATTTTAACAACGGTGCATTAGGATATTTTTCAGCCTATTCGTACGAGCGAAGAACTGTAGTAATCAAGGATTTCCTGAAAAGCAAGTAATTCTATATGGCCGTTTTATTTTGTGATGAATAGTTTTTGAATGATCGCATCAGATCCAAGATTTGATTTGACCAGGTAAAGCCCTGCTGACTGATTCTCAACATTAAATTCTTCAGATATTCCATGAACTACTCGGGATACAATTATTCTTCCTGAAATATCCAGAATTTCAATAGTACTGCCAATTTCAGGCATTTTTGAGAATCGAACCAGGATAGTGTTTTTAGCAGGGTTTGGAAAAATATCGAAACGGATTGAATTATCCATGTTTTGAATTCCAGTCGATATGGACTTCAACTGAACCAATACACTGGCATTTTTTTCATATTTCATTTTACCATCAATAACTTCAGTCATTGCTGCCGATTTGATCCCGTTAAGTTTATTCCAGGAATAGATTTGAATTGCATGGCCTTCTATAAATCCATCCTGATTGGTCAAGTCATCTGTATAAGAGGCAATTAAACTGGCCATGCCTTTGGAAAAGTGATCTTCATCAAGTTTTAAGGAACCTACACAGATTTTTCCGTCAAAAGCTGCCAGTTCATCTCCAACAGAGAAGCCGGATTCTCTGATCCCAATCAGATTAATGTTCATATGGTCAGATCCATTTCCTTCATATGAAGTCATGAAATATCTGGTTTTATCCGGTTGAGCCATGTTAACTGCAGACTTTAAGTAACTCTTTTGGATCGTAAGGGTACAGGCTGCATTGACGTTAATTTTATAGCTTTTGCCAGGAACGAAGTTGCCGATGCTATTCCTCCATACCGATTTGATTTTCTCAAGAGTATATCCTTTTTCATCCTGAACCTTAACTAATTTATTCTGAGTAATCAGGGATTGGATTACGCTCATGGCATTCACCTGAGTCAGGTATGGAAATGAAATAAAGTTCCAGCCAGGTTTCAGAGGAATATCAAGAGGCAAAGCGACCAATCTACCGGTAAGTACTAATGTAGAATTAAAACTTACACTGATGCTGTAACCTTCTGTTTTGGTTAGCGATCCGATGTTATTTACCCAACTTTTAGTAGTGGTGGAATATGAGAATGTTTTTCCGGACTCATCAGTAACCTTAGGCAAAGCACCTTGATCACAAAGCGGTTTCATAATGACACTGAAACTCGGATTTGAAGGAAGAACATAGGACGAAAACAAATTGGTTCCTTTAATTAATGGAATAGATTGGGTATATTCGGTATAGGATACAATTTCTACCACAGCAGTTGCACCAGCTGCATATTTCCCGTTTGTTATCCAGGTTGGCATGTCGGTCCGGTAAACTATCGCTTTTGCCAGCATTTCCTTTTGGTTTTTACTATCCCAAAGTTTGAATACAATCACATCATTGTCTTTAAAACCGTTAGAAGAGCCATCGTCCTGCGAAGCTTTAATGCTGCAGAAAGTTGAACTAATGGTCATATTAATCGGTTGTGTCAACACCGCTGAACCGACACAGGATAAACCATCGTAAACGGCAATTTCGTCTCCTGAAGCCAAAGGTATATCTTCCAGAATGGCTGAAACCACGATGAAATTCATATGGTTCTGACCATTTTCGCCTTGCCAAACCGTTGTAAAATGAGTTGGATTAGTCTGAGCCAGCACGCTTGCGGGGACATAACTAATAAAGAATGTTAAAAGTACGAGCAGTAAAAATTGTTGAATAATTTTTCGGGCATTTTCATAAAACTGTTTCATTAGTTTTCTTATAAATTAATAATCTTTGAATAATCTTCACCTTTTCTCTATCTCTCTACCTCATTTATTCTGCGGATTACTGATTTTGCAACCAATAAGATTTCAGCTTTAAATAAAATCAAGTGGGTATTTCTCAGAAAGAATTGTTTCCAAAGACTATACCATCGTTCCGGAAATCGATTTTTTTAATCTCAGACAATCATTAAGATCCTAAACAATAAATCTATACAGAGATTTTATCGAGAAATGTTATCCGTATATTTCAGATAATTAGTTTCAAGTCTAAATTAATATGCCGGAAAATCATGCATATGTGCGATTCTAAAACCTGGCAAAAAAAGTAACTTGAAGGCGATAAGAATCAAAAAAATGAAATTTGTGCTTTTTCAGCGGGAATGTCTTTTTTGCTATCGTATTTGACATTACATTTGAATACTAAATTTCAAAACCACCAAACCATGAACGAACTCTTAATAAAACTGTCAGAATGCATTGAATTTGGAAAGATTAATCTTGCTTCTCCTTATCCGCCTCAAATGAAAGGTCAGGACGGAGCTGACGAAATTACCCGTAAGGCGATTGACGAAGGAGTAAATCCTCAGGATATTTTAACCCTTGGCTTGATGCCCGGAATGGAACGGATCGGAATTAAGTTCCGGGAAAATAAAGTATTTGTGCCTCAGGTACTGATGTCGGCCAAAGCAATGAGTACTGCCATGTTACACCTGAAACCGTATTTTCTGTCGGGTGCCGCCAAACAAAAAGGAACATTCATCATCGGAACAGTTTTGGGCGATTTACACGATATCGGCAAGAACCTGGTTGGTATGATGGTCGAAGGAAATGGTTACAAGGTCATTGATTTAGGCACTGATGTCAGTTCAGCCAAATTCATTGAGGCAGTCAGAGAGAATCCAAATTCGGTAGTTGGCCTGTCAGCCCTGCTGACAACAACTATGGTGAACATGGAAAAAATCACCAAAGACATCAAGGAAGCTGTGCCCGGAACTCTGGTAACTATTGGTGGTGCGCCTGTCAACAGCGATTTCTGTGCAAAAATTGGTGCCGATAATTATTCGCCGGATCCACAAGGAGTAGTTGAATATTTGAATGCCAAAATTGCCTGAAGCAATAAATCTTAAACTATTCTGGAATTGGACTTTATAAAAATTGATCATGAGTAAAATAATTCAGGAAATACAAAAAGGCAGAATTTTGGTGTCCGACGGAGCCTGGGGAACTTTCCTTCAGAAAAAAGGTTTAAGCCCGGGTGAATGTCCCGAAGAATGGAACATCACTCGACCTGACGATGTTTTTGACATCGCCCAAAGTTACATTCAAGCCGGTGCTGATATGATCGAAACCAACAGCTTTGGCGGAAACTGGTATAAATTAAAAGGATACGGATTGGAAAATCAGGTATTCGAATTGAATAAGGCGGCTGCAGAAATAAGCCGGAAAGCTGCAGGTCCCGACCGCTTTGTGCTTGGTTCAGTGGGTCCAACAGGAAAGTTGCTGATGATGGAAGAAGTTACTGAAGATGAACTTTACAAGGCTTTTAAAGACCAATCTCAGGCTCTTGAAGCCGGCGGTGCCAATGCAATTGTCATCGAAACCATGACTGATCTGGAAGAAGCCCGGATTGCAGTTAAAGCAGCCAAAGAAAATACAGCATGTGAGGTGATCTGCACCATGACGTTCGATAAAATCCTAAGCGGCGAATTCCGCACGATGATGGGGATTTCGCCGGGCGAAATGACGGAAACACTTGTTGAAGCCGGTGCGTCAGTTATCGGAGCGAATTGTGGAAACGGAATAGCCGATATGATCGGTATAGTAAAGGAAATCAGGCAGGTAAATGCCACTATTCCAATCCTGATTCATGCAAATGCAGGAATGCCGCAGTATTGTGACGGTGAAACGACTTTCCCTGAATCGCCTGCTGATATGGCCGGACGAGTAAAGGAAATTATTGAGGCAGGAGCAAATATCATTGGCGGATGCTGCGGAACGACTCCTGATCATATTCGTGAAGTTCATCATGTAGTTAAAAGCTTGTGAATCCC
>CAIPKZ010000448.1 GCA_903865775.1 uncultured Prolixibacteraceae bacterium
AATAGTCAAAAAAGGCAAGAATTCGTTCAAATCCTATATTATTTACGTCCCCTCCTCGATAAGTAAGAATCCGCCTCTTCTCTAATTTCCTTTTGTGTTTTTACTTTTCCTTTGTTGATCCAATCATTAGTGACCATAGTAACCAAGACCTTGTAGATAAACAACATACGGCTCAAATTGAAGCTGTAAAAAAGAGTATTAATTTCAGGGTATTCACTAACGATGAAGTGTGCGTCAGTTAAGAGTTTCAGAGATTTTCCTTACCTCGATTCCTTACCTCACAAATTTAAGGGCATAAAAAAAGTCAGTTAAATAACTGACTTTCAATGTAGCGGGAGCCGGACTCGAACCGACGGCCTTTGGGTTATGAGCCCAACGAGCTACCAACTGCTCCATCCCGCAATGTATCTTTAGATTGGTATCTTACTATTTATAGAACTTCGCCCAGCCATATCTTTTCTGCTTAGCGGCTGCAAATATATACGAAACATTGAGACTTTCCTAATTTGAATTCATCTATTTTCGGTCTGAGCTCAGAAACGCTTCGTTAAAAAGTATTAATAAACGTTGTATCGGGGTGGTTTTCTCCAAATTCTGCTAATTTTGTTGTTCGAAAAACCGGACAATGGATAGAAAGGAGTTGCGAAAAAAAATATTTCAGATGCTGAAAGACCACTATCGGCTGATCATTTACAATGATTCAACGATTCAAACGGTCTGGAGCATCAAACTCACACCCATCAAAGTACTCACGTTGGGCAGTCTGGGCGCTATTCTGCTTATCCTGATTACAACGAGTATTATTGCATACACTCCTTTGCGTGAGAATATTCCGGGTTATCCAAGTACGAAAGTCAGGCAACAGATCATCCGAAATTATGTGCTGGTCGATTCGCTTGAAAATGAAATCAAAACACGGGATGCCTATTTTAATAAGATTGGGGATTTATTTAAAGGCGAAACCCCTGCTGAAGAATCAGACAGTGAAAACTTATCATTGAAAGTGGCGGAAGCAAAGTTCGATAAATTCAATGCGGATTCGATTTTTAAAGACAAATTACTCGAAGAAAAATCGAATCTCCTGATACAGCAGAATCCAAAACGTCTTCCAAGTATCGCCAACATGCACTTTTTCACTCCATTGAGAGGTCTGACCACCAACCACTTCAGTTCTAAAACCAATCATCTGGCTGTTGATGTTGTCGGGAAAGAAAATTCCCGCATTTCAAGCGTACTCGATGGATCGGTCATTTTTTCAGGCTGGACAATGGACACCGGTTATTCCATATTTATTCAACACGAAAGCAATATTATCTCGTTGTACAAGCACAATGCTGAACTCTTAAAAGAAGTGGGCGACAAGGTTAAGGCAGGCGATGCAATTGCTATTATGGGAAACAGCGGAGAACTGACCACCGGGCCGCACCTGCATTTTGAACTCTGGCACAATGGGACAGCCCTCGATCCGGAAACTTACATCGATTTTTAAAATTTAATATGAGGAAAAGAATCGCCATTCTTGGATCAACCGGATCGATCGGAACCCAAACCCTCGAAGTGATTGCACAAAATCCCGATCATTTTGAAGTTGAAGTTTTAACTGCCAATAACAACATTGAGTTGTTGATTGAGCAAACCAAAATTTTTCATCCGAATGTGGTGGTTATTTCCAACGTGTGCCATTTCGATCAATTGAAAGAAGCTCTGAAAGATGAACCGGTAAAGATTTATGCCGGACGCGAAGCGCTGAACCAGGTCGTAGAAATGGATACCATCGACGTGGTTTTGACTGCGATGGTAGGTTATTCAGGATTAATTCCAACCATCAATGCAATCAAAGCCGGAAAAAACATTGCCCTGGCTAACAAGGAAACAATGGTAGTTGCCGGTGAAATCATCAACCGTCTGGCCATCGAAAACAGGGTCAGTATTTATCCGGTCGATTCCGAACATTCGGCCATTTTTCAATGTCTGGTTGGTGAGTTCAACAACGAAATCGAAAAAATTTACCTCACCGCTTCCGGAGGTCCGTTCAGAGGCTTTTCAATGGAACAGCTTGCCCTGGTGACCAAAGCTGACGCCCTGAAACACCCGAACTGGAATATGGGGGCAAAAATTACCATCGATTCGGCATCGATGATGAATAAAGGTTTTGAAGTGATTGAAGCCAAATGGCTTTTCGGATTAAATCCTGAACAAATTGACGTGATTGTTCATCCTCAAAGTATCGTTCATTCGATCGTTCAATTCCGCGACGGATCGATGAAAGCTCAGATGGGCCTGCCCGATATGAAATTGCCGATTCAATATGCATTGAATTTCCCCGACCGGCTAAATTCATCGTTCAGGCGCTTCAGCTTTTTTGATTACCCCATGCTGACATTCGAACAGCCAAATACAAAAAATTTTCGTAATCTTGCACTCGCTTTTGAAGCGCTGAATCAAGGTGGAAATATGCCCTGTATTCTGAATGCCGCCAATGAAGTGGCCGTTCAGGCATTTTTGACGGATAGAATCAGTTTCCTTCAGATGCCGGAAGTCATTGAGAAGATCATGGAAAAAGCAAGCTTTATTAAAAATCCGGATCTGGAAGATTACATACGATCCGATAAGGAAGTCAGAATATTAACAGCAGCACAGATAAAAAAACTGGCTGTACAAAAAAATTAAAACGGAAAAATAGTCGATGGAAATAATATTGATAAAAGCTGCCCAACTTATTCTGAGTTTGTCGCTCCTGGTTATTATACACGAATTCGGTCATTTTATACTGGCACGCCTTTTTAAAACCCGCGTCGAAAAATTCTACCTGTTCTTTGACCCCTGGTTTTCACTCTTTAAAGTAAAAAAAGGGGATACCGAATACGGAATCGGATGGCTTCCGCTTGGTGGTTATGTGAAAATTTCAGGAATGATCGATGAATCCATGGACAAAGAAGCCATGAAGCTTCCTCCGCAACCCCATGAATTCCGCGCAAAAAAAACATGGCAGCGATTGCTCATCATGGTTGGCGGGGTGGTTATGAATTTCATTCTCGCTTTCATTATATATATTGGGATTCTGTATGCCTGGGGAGAACAGTATTTACCAACCGCCAACGTAAAATATGGCATCGAAGTTGACTCTGTTGGCGTGAAAATCGGCCTTCTGAACGGCGACAAAATCCTTTCGGTTGCAAACGAAAAAGTAGAGGATTTCCACAAAGTCATACCTACTGTAATCCTGGATAATGCTCAGGCGATTCAGGTTGAACGTGCCGGACAGAAAATTGACGTTGAGATTTCGGATGAGGATCTGGCCCTTTTAATCAAGAGCAGAGGTGTTTTGTCTTTCCGTATTCCATTCGATTACAAAATCGCAAAACTTGCAAAATCATCTCCTGCCAAAGAAGCGGGAATGGAAGTCGGAGACCGCATTACCGGGATGAACAATCAGAAATACGAGTACAACGACCAGTTTAAATCGACCTTGAGAGACAGCATCGGGAAAAAAGTTACGCTTAATGTTTTGCGCGGACAAAAAGAAATGAACATTCCGATGATCATTCCTCTAACTGGAATGCTTGGTATTCAGTTGGATCAGGATCTGAAAAAAGTCTTTGAATTCAAGACCATTAAATATAGCTTACTGGCATCAATTCCGGCGGGAATTAGCAGGGGACTGGGCACAATCAGCGATTATCTGAAACAATTTAAACTGATATTTTCGCCCAAGACAAAGGCATATGAAAGTCTGGGTGGCTTTATTTCGATTGGGAATATTTTCCCGGGAGCCTGGAACTGGTATTCATTCTGGAACATGACGGCATTTCTTTCCATCATTTTGGGAGTAATGAATCTTCTTCCTATACCTGCACTCGATGGAGGACACGTTATATTTCTACTTTTTGAGATGATTACCGGACGCAAACCAGGTGATAAATTTCTTGAATATGCCCAGATCGCCGGAATGGTGCTTCTTCTTTCGCTGGTAATTTACGCCAACGGAAATGATATATTTAAACTCTTTAAATAAATAACTGAATATCTATTTTTTGTTACTTTTGCATGAACCATTTAAACGTACAAATATGAACTTATTAATTATCGCTGGTGTAATAGGCCCTACAGAGCTGCTTGCCATATTGGCCGTTGCCATTCTAATGTTTGGCGGAACCAAAATTCCTGAATTAATGAAAGGATTGGGAAAAGGGATCAAGGAATTCAAGAACGCATCGAAAGATGATGAAGAACCTAAAAAAGACGCTGAAAAGCTTGAAAAATAATCAATGAAACCCGCTGAAATGCGGGTTTTTTTTGATCTTCGCTGTACTATACCTATCCTCTAAACAAAATTCCTATGGTAATTTATCGTTACCTGATATTTAATGCCCTCCTATTTCTTCTCTTTTCAATTTCAGGACTGCATGCACAAACAACACTAACGGGTTGTGTTACCGATCAGTCAAATACTCCACTTCCTTTTGCCACGGTTTATTTATCGAATACAACCATTGGTACGCTCGCCAACGAAAATGGTATTTATACCTTAAAAATTCCCCGGAATGGTGAATACGATCTGGTTAGCTCGTGCATTGGATTTGCGACCAATACCAGAACGATTCGGGCTGAAGGTGCAAATCTGACCATCAACATCAAACTCAAGGCCAATGTAATTCTGATCGATGAGGTCACTGTTTCAGCCAAAGATAAAAACCGGGTAAAAAACTATTCTCAATTTTTCAGATTATTTATCGGAGAATCTATCCTGGCTCAAAGTTGCAGAATCTTAAACGACGAAGATCTTCGCTTGTACCACGATGACGAGGATAATATCGTTAAAGGCTTCTCGACCAAACCACTACGGATTGAAAACAAGGCGCTTGGATATCTGATCACTTACGATCTCACCGACTTCAGCTACAACCAAAAGTCGAAAATATTGAAATTTTCAGGCGGCCAGTATTTTCAGTCGTTGCCGGGAACTTCAAAACAAATTGTGAAATGGGAGCGAAACCGCCTGAAGACCTATTACGGGTCCAAAATACATTTCTTCAGGACACTCGGCTCTGATTTGCCGGAACGCGAGGGCTATAAGATATACGAATGTTCTATTGATCCCAAAACCGATGAAACTTCGATTGGAAAATCGCTGCAAGCCAAAGATATCAGGGTCTCTTCAGACAAAAGTTTTTCAACTTTCTTTTATCCAAAACCAATACTTGTTAGCTATACCGAAAACCACGCGGAACTTTTTGCTGACGCATTCGGATATCAGCCTACAGAATATAAAAGCACGATTGTTTTTTCAAAACCTTTAAAAGTCTATCAGAATGGCCGTTTCGACAATCCATATGCAATTTTCTGGGGCGGGAAAATGGCTGGTGAACGGATTTCGGAT
>CAIPKZ010000449.1 GCA_903865775.1 uncultured Prolixibacteraceae bacterium
CGATGCTTTTTAATATTCATACCCTGAAATGGGATGAAGAATTACTTCAAATCTTAGGAATTCCGGCATCACTTCTTCCTACAGTGGTGCCTTCGAGCCATATCAATGGCGAGGTTACCGATATTGAACAACTGCTTGGCGTTCCTATTGCCGGTATTGCCGGTGACCAGCAGGCCGCTTTGTTTGGTCAAATGTGTATCAGCGAAGGAATGGCCAAATGTACCTATGGAACGGGTTGTTTCCTGGTTATGAATACCGGTTCGAAAGCTATCATTTCGAAAAACAAGCTATTAACAACCATTGGCTGGCAAATTGGGGACCAGGTTACCTATGCGCTGGAAGGCAGTGTTTTTATGGGTGGTGCAATCATTCAGTGGCTTCGCGATGAACTGGAGTTTTTTAAGGATTCTGCAGAAAGTGAAGCTTTGGCCGGACAAGTGGAAGATAGTGGTGGAGTCGTTTTTGTGCCGTCACTTACCGGATTGGGTGCTCCGCATTGGGATCCTTATGCACGCGGATCGGTCTTTGGAATTACACGCGGAACAACCAAAGCTCACCTGACAAGAGCCTCACTTGAAAGTATTTGTTTCCAGGTTAACGATGTGATTGAAACCATGAAAATGGATTCAGGAGAGGCCATCTCCGAATTACGGGTTGATGGTGGTGCTGCAGCAAATAATCTCATGGTTCAGTTCCAGTCGGATATTTCAGAAGTTGACTTGGTCCGGTCGACCAATATGGAAACAACTGCGCTTGGTGTAGCCTATCTGGCTGGCCTTGCAGTGGGAATGTGGAAGATTGAGGAACTTCAGGAAAAATGGCAGGTGGAACAGGTATTTAAGCCAAAAGGGGATAAGGGAGATCATGAAAAACTCAAGGCACGTTGGTATAAAGCTGTTGAGAGGACCAAAAACTGGATGGACTAATAAAAACATAAAAAGTCATTCGTCATTTGAAATCGGAAAAGAGGAAATTGATTTTTCGGGCGATAAGTAATCGACCTTCAAAATAGAATTTAAAAAAGCTGAATCATGAAACGTTCAGAATCATTAAGGGCAATTCGGTATTCTCCCGACAAAATCTGGGACATTGTAATTATCGGTGGTGGTGCAACCGGGTTGGGTGCCGGGGTTGACGCGGCATCCAGAGGTTATGACACGCTGGTTCTCGAAAAATATGATTTTTCCAAAGGAACTTCATCCCGAAGCACCAAGTTGGTGCATGGTGGAGTACGTTACCTTGCTGCAGGCGATATTGGTATGGTTCTGGAAGCTCTCAATGAAAGGGGACTTCTATTACAGAATGCGCCACATCTGGTGAAAAATCAAAAGTTTATTATTCCCAATTATGATTGGTGGGACGGACCGTTTTATACCGTTGGTTTGAAAGTTTACGACATGATGGCCGGAAAACTGGGTCTTGGTCCATCGATTCACATTACCAAAGAGGAAACCATGAAAGCCATACCAAACCTGGTTGAAGAGGGTTTGAAAGGTGGCGTAATCTATCACGATGGTCAGTTCGACGATTCTAGACTTGCAATAAGTTTGGCACAAACTATTACTGATAATGGCGGTTTTGTTTTGAATAATTGCGGAGTGACCCGTTTGATTAAAAATGATGAGGGCATCATTTCCGGCGTCGAATGTTTTGATTCAGAAAATAACCGTTACTATACCATTAAGGCAAAAGTGGTTGTCAATGCGACCGGCGTTTTTGTTGATTCAGTCAATCGGATGGATGATCCGGATCATGTCAGAACAATTGTACCGAGTCAGGGTATCCATATTATTCTGGATCATTCATTTCTACAGGGTAATTCAGCAATTATGATTCCAAAAACTGACGATGGGCGGGTGTTATTTGCCGTTCCGTGGCATGGAAAAGTAGTGGTTGGAACAACCGATACGCCCGTTGAAAATCCTGAGATTGAACCCAGAGCGTTAGATGAAGAAATAAAATTTATTTTGAGTACAGCCAGTAAATACCTGACGAAGAAGCCTAAACGGAAAGATGTGTTAAGCATTTTTGCCGGATTAAGACCATTGGCCGCTCCTGAAGGCAAAACCCAGGAAACTAAGGAGATTTCGCGAAGCCATAAGTTAATCATTTCAAAATCAGGATTAATCACCATGATTGGCGGAAAGTGGACAACCTATCGCAAAATGGGAGAAGATATAGTTGACAAGGCAATTCTTTTAGGTGGCCTGAAAACAATGGAATGTGTTACCAAAAACATGCCCATTCACGGATATTTAAAAAAGTCAGGTTCAGGGCATTTGCAAGTTTATGGATCTGATATTCCAAAGATTAAATCAATAATAGGTCTGGAACCGGAACTCGGTGAAAAGCTTCATCCGGATTTGCCTTACTTGAAAGCTGAGGTTATTTGGGCCGTGCGGGATGAAATGGCACGGACGGTTGAAGATGTTCTTGCACGCAGAACCCGTGCACTCTTGCTCGATGCCCGTGCAAGTATAGCGATGGCTCCTGTAGTTGCAGCATTAATGGGCAAAGAACTTGGTCTAAGAAAAAAATGGCAGAAGGAACAAGTTCAACAGTACACCGAATTTGCAAATGGTTATATTTTAAATTAATATTCTATGAATCCAATTGTTGCTGAATACCTGGGCACCTGTATCCTGATCCTGATGGGAACCGGAGTTTGCGCCAATAGTTCGTTGAAAGACAGCTTTGCAAAAGGTGCTGACTGGGTTTTAATATCTTTCGGATGGGGGCTGGGTGTCTTTGTTGGAGTTATCGTTGCCGGCCCTTCAAGTGGAGCACATTTGAATCCTGCAGTAACCATTGGATTGGCGGTTGCCGGAAAATTTGCCTGGGCCGATGCGCCCTTGTATATTCTGGCCCAGTTTCTCGGTGCCATGTCAGGTGCTTTATTAACCTGGCTACTTTTTGCCGATCATTATAACCGGACCGAAGATGCAGGAACAATAAAAGGAACCTTTTGCACCTCTCCGGCCATTAAAAATACTCCCCGAAATGTGTTGAGTGAAGTCGTCGGAACTTTTGTTCTGATTTTCGTTGTTTTGTTCATCGCAGGTCCTGAGTTTAAATCTGACGGTATTGGCGAAGCTAAAGTGGGATTAGGATCAGTTGGTGCGCTGCCAGTGGCTTTGCTTGTTGTATCAATCGGTATGAGTTTGGGCGGATTGACAGGTTATGCGATTAATCCTGTCCGTGATTTGGGCCCGCGAATCATTCATTCTCTCGTTCCGATAAAATCCAAAGGTACAAGTGATTGGGGATATGCCTGGATACCGGTTGTCGGACCTGTTCTGGGAGCAGTCATTGCTGCAACAATATATCTTATTGTGACTTAAGCTATCAACAGGTTAGGAAAATACCTGACTACATTCATCTTTTAAATTAATACTGTAATGATTTTTTAAGAAAAATCATTGGGTCACTGAAGCTTTTCATTTGGAATTTTATTTTCATTTTATAGCTTTGCAGACCAGACCAGACCAGAATAACCAAAATCTAATTTTATGAAACAATCATTGTATTTTATCTTGCTGCTTGTTTGCCCATTTCTGGGCATTTC
>CAIPKZ010000450.1 GCA_903865775.1 uncultured Prolixibacteraceae bacterium
AATCCAAAAGACCTTGATCGGTGGAATTGAAGAGTCTCACAATACTTCCGGGAATGCTTTCAACAATGATAAAGGAAAAAACAGCGATTACAGTTGCCGCGATAATAGCAATCCGCAAGGTATCTTTGACTCTCGAATACGATTGTGCTCCATAATTGTAACTGATAATGGGTTGCGATGCCATATTGATCGCTACGATAGCCATCACGATTAAGGTTAGCACACTGTTCACAATTCCCATGGCACCGACAGCCAGGTCGCCGCCAAAAGCAATGAGTTTGGTGTTGATCAGTCCCTGAACAAAGCTATTGGCAATCTGCATGAAAAATGGTGCCATGCCAATGGCCAGAATTTCGAGAGTTAGTTTTGGATTAAACCGGATGTTTTCAATTCGGAGTTTGATTACTGATTTTGTACTCCGGAAGTGCCACAAAACCCAAATCGTCAGTACGATCATAGAAATCACGGTGGCATAAGCTGATCCTTTTACACCCATTCCCAAACCAAAAATAAAGATAGGATTCAGAATCATATTGGTTCCGGCACTGATGATCATCGAAAACATCGCGATGCGTGGATTCCCTTCAGCCCTGATGATGTTGTTGAGCGAAAATCCTACAACCTGAAAAACTGTTCCAGCCAGAATAATGTCCAGATAATCATTGGCATATTCAATCGTTTCGGGGGTGGCACCGAACGACCGCAGCATGATGCCCTTGATTGAAAACCCAATGATGGTGATCAGGATCGAAACTAAAACCATCAATACAATTCCACTTCCAAGTACCTGCTCCGCCTTTCTTAGATCGTGTTTGCCCAGGTTGATAGAAACCAGAACTCCGGCACCAATACCGATCAACATTCCAAATCCCATCACAATCAACATGACAGGGAACGTGACTGAAACGCCACTTAAAGCTATTGATCCAACGCCCTGACCGATAAAAATCCGATCGACGATGTTGTACAGTGCATTGATAAACACCCCGATAAATGCCGGAATAAAAAAATTCAGCATGAGTCGTGGTATCGGAAGTTCAGCAAGGTCTCTGGATCTCTGGTTCATTTTCAGGTAACTGTTGGGCTGCAAAGATACAAGTACTGTCAAAGAAAATGGAAAAAGGAAAAAGTAAAGTTGAAATGATTAATTTTGACGCGAATTTGAAATTTAGATTGAATGGACAACAAAGCAGAAAATATAATTCAGGAAAACGTTCTGAAAGGGTTAAAATCGAGTGACTCCCAAAAAGTGATTGAAACAATCGGTGAGCTCCGCGATTCGGGCAATGTGGCTTATATCCCTTTGCTGCTTGATCTGTTGATTTCCACTCCGGAAACTGAAATCAGGAAGAAGATCAGGGAACTTTTTTCTAATCTGAAAGACAGTGATGCCATCCCAATCCTAATTTCAGCTATTCAGGATCCAAAATATGCGCCTGAATTGAAGGGACTGGTCTCAAGTTGTTGGGAAAATGGCCTGGATTATACCGCATACCTTTCCATGTTTGTTGATTTATTGATTGAAAAGGACCTTGAAGTCGCGTTTGAAGCTTATACCGTGATCATGAACACCGAAAATAAAATTGATCAGTCAATACTTGATATTCAAATCGGGCGAATTGAAAAAGCTTTAATTTCTGTGCCTGAATTAAAGCGTCAGTTATTGCTCGATGTGATTGATTTTCTGCCTTCGATCGGATTTTAAGATTCATGAAATGACCGGAAGCTTTTCTTTCAAAGCGGCTCCGGTATATGATTCCGGAATATTGATCAGGTCTTCAGGTTTTCCTTCAAACAGAATCCTTCCGCCGTCTTTACCTCCTTCAGGACCTATGTCGATAACCCAATCGGCACATTTGATTACATCCAGGTTGTGTTCGATTATGATGATGCTGTGACCGCGTGCAATCAGGGCGTTAAACGAATCGAGTAATTTGCGGATATCGTGAAAATGAAGCCCGGTGGTAGGTTCGTCGAAAATGAACAGGGACGGACTTCCTTTTTCTTTGGCCAGAAAAGATGCCAGTTTGATACGCTGGCTTTCACCGCCTGATAAGGTACTTGACGATTGCCCGAGTTTGACATAGCCCAAACCAACGTCCTGCAATGGTTTCAGAAGCTTTGCAATTTTTTTTGCGGAGGTCGATTTATGACTTCCGAAGAAGTCGATGGCTTCATCGACGGTTAAATCAAGAATATCGTAAATGTTCTTCTCTTCAAAGGTGATCTCCAGAATTTCGTCTCTGAACCGTTTGCCTTTGCAGCTTTCACAAACCAGGTGAATGTCGGCCATAAACTGCATTTCAACGGTAATTTCGCCTTCGCCCTGGCATTCTTCGCATCGCCCTCCTTCAATATTGAAGGAAAAATGTGACGGTTTAAAGCCGCTGAATTTGGAGCTTTGCAGTTCGGAATATAATTTTCGGATTTCATCATAAACTTTCAGATAGGTTACCGGATTGGAGCGTGATGATTTCCCAATCGGATTCTGATCGACAAATTCAACGGAAGTGATCAGGTTGAGGTCGCCGCGGATCATGTCGTGCTGACCGGTTTTTTCACTGAAACCACCAAACATTTTGGCTATAGCAGGGTGTAGAATTTTGGATACCAACGAAGATTTTCCGGAGCCACTCACGCCGGTAACTACACAAATGGTATTGAGCGGGAATTTGACATCCACATTCTTTAGATTATTCTCACGCGCTCCGGTAATTTCGATGAAATTACTCCATTTTCGACGGGTCTGTGGTACATGAATATTTTCTCTGCCAGTCAGGTATTTGGCAGTCATACTTTCTGAAGAACTTTCCAGTTGTTCGTGCGTTCCCTGGAAAACTACCTCACCGCCCAGACGACCAGCCAACGGACCGATATCAATGATTTCGTCAGCCGACCGGATGATTTCCTCGTCGTGCTCAACAACCAAAACTGTATTTCCCAATTTCTGCAATTTTCGCAAAACCCGGATCAAACGTGCGGTATCTCTGGAATGAAGGCCAATACTTGGTTCGTCGAGAATATACATGGATCCGACCAGGCTGCTGCCGAGCGAAGTGGCCAGATTGATGCGTTGGGATTCGCCACCTGATAATGTGGATGAAAGCCGGTTCAGGGTTAAATATCCGAGCCCGACATCGGTCAGAAAATCAAGCCGGTTATTTATTTCGGTAAGAATTCGTTCAGCAATTTGGGTTTCATGACCGGTAAGTTTCAGGTTTACAAAGAATTCCTGAAGTTCATCAATGGGTAGAAGAACCAGATCCTGAACCGATTTTTCGCCAACTTTCACATACATGGCTTCTTTTTTCAAACGCGTTCCGCGGCAATCCGGGCAAACGGTCTTCCCCCGGTATCTCGAGAGCATCACGCGGTACTGGATTTTATAAACGTTTTCTTCAAGCATTTTAAAGAATTTGTTCAATCCCTGAAAATGCTTGTTTCCGGTCCATAACAATTGTCGCTGTTCTTCGCTGAGTTCGTAAAATGGTTTATGAATCGGGAAATTAAATTTTTCGGCCGCATAAACCAGCTCGTCTTTCCATTCCTTCATTTTGTCACCTTTCCAACAGGCAACAGCATCCTGATAAATGGATAACGATTTATTGGGGATAACCAAATCCTCATCGATTCCGATCACTTTTCCATATCCTTCGCAGAGTTTGCAGGCACCGATCGGATTGTTGAAACTGAACATGTGTAACGATGGCTCTTCGAATTCGATGCCATCAGCTTCAAAAAGATTGGAGAAATGCTCTTCCTGCACTTCAGTACCAACATACATTTTGACGATACACTCGCCATGCCCTTCAAAAAATGCAGTTTGAACCGAATCGGCAATCCGGCTCAGGTTGTCTTCATCGCTCAAAACTGTTGCCCGGTCAATTACAATGATACAGGACTGATCTTTGCTATGTTCCTGACTGTTTTCTTTCAGCAACTCATCAATTTTCCGGACTTCGCCATTGATTTCAAGGCGTGTAAATCCTTGCTGAAGCAAGAGTTCTGCTTCCTGAAGTAAATTTCTATCTTTCTTGAATTTCAAAGGAGAACCAATCATGAACCGCGTGTTCTCAGGAAAAGACTGAATATAGTTGATTACATCGCTCACATGTTGCTGTTTGACTTCTTTTCCTGAAATGGGAGAGATGGTTTTCCCAATTCGGGCAAACATCAATTTCATGTAATCATAAATTTCAGTTGAGGTTCCTACTGTTGAACGTGGATTGCGTGTATTGACCTTCTGTTCGATGGCTATTGCCGGGGGAATTCCCTTGATATAATCGACTTCAGGTTTATTGATCCGGCCTAAGAACTGGCGGGCATAGGAAGATAAACTTTCAACATACCGGCGCTGACCCTCGGCATAAAGCGTGTCGAATGCAAGTGACGACTTTCCGGAGCCTGATAATCCGCTGATTACAATGAATTTATTTCGGGCAATATTCAGGTCAATGTTTTTTAAATTGTGCACTCTGGCGCCCTTTATCTGGATATATGATGAATTTTTTATGGAAGAAGTCATTTGTTATGTTATTATTGATGAAAATAAATTTGGTATTCTGAAAAAAATGATTCACTTTTACAAGCACAAAATTAGCAAATTGTTTAACTCTCATTCTAAAAAGGCTTGCTTATAGGCGGAACTCTACTCTTTAATTATTGAAAATAGTCACATAATAATTCAGAGTAATGTTCAGAACAGAAGATCTGAGCGATAATTCGCTCGTAAAACAATTTGTTGATGGGGACCAGAAGGCAATTGAGATATTGATAACCCGCCACAAAAAGAGAGTTTTTACCTACATCTTACTTATCGTAAAAAACCACCATCTTGCAGAAGATATCTTTCAGGATACTTTTATTAAGGTGATACGTTCATTAAAGACCGGAAAATATACCGAAAACGGAAAATTTATTTCCTGGGTACTTCGCATTTCTCACAACCTGATTATTGATCATTTCAGGAAGGAAAAATTACTGAATACAACTTCGAACGACGATACGACAATCGATCTTTTTAACTCTCCAAAGTATTCCGAAGAAAACATTGAAGACAAACTGGTATTTGAACAAATTACCAGCGATGTGCGCCTTCTGGTTGAAGAATTGCCTGACGACCAACGACAGGTAATCATGATGCGTCACTTCCAGGGATTGAGTTTTAAAGAGATTGCCGATTTGACGGATGTTAGCATTAATACGGCTTTGGGCCGCATGCGATATGCTTTGATCAACCTTCGGAAAATGATTGAGAAAAAAAATCTGAGTTTGACAAAAATTTAAAGGAATTGTTACAATAATATTTCATCGGCTGCGTTATTGCTTTATAACTAAAAAATGTAACGTCAGCCTATGAGTAAACTCTCTACTTTAAATTATTTGGTCAATTCATATTACGCCGGAGAAAAAGAGGTTCGCATCCTTCAAATGAAAGGAATTGCTTCTGAAAATTTTGAAACGGATACCGATCAGATTGAGTTTGAACCTTCGCAAAGCAGTATTAACGCAATTTTAAGTTTTGCATCACAATGCGGAGTAATCAAATCAAGAAATAACGGAAATATAGAATTGAACCTGAATTAGAACCTGAAAAAATATTTTAAAGCATCTTGACAAGGATGCTTTTTTTATTTATATTTGTGATATCAAATTAATATTAAAATAATTTAAAATTGATAGTATGGAAAAGTTATTTACCGCCCGTTCCGGCTATTTGTATCTGATGCTCGAATTTGTACTTCTTGCATTGGCAATTGTCGGGTTCGCTTCAGAAGTTGTCATACCAGCAGTAATACTGATCGTTGCATTTGTAATCATTGCGCCTGGATTTATGGCAGTTGATCCAAATCAAAGCTATGTGCTCATCCTTTTTGGTGCGTACAAAGGCACTATCAAGGACAATGGGTTCTTTTGGGTTAATCCATTCTTTGTGAAAAAGAAATATTCACTTCGGGCCCGGAACTTTAACAGCGAGCCGATTAAAGTGAACGATAAATTGGGAAACCCGATTATGATCGGCCTGGTTTTGGTATGGAAAGTTGAAGAAACTTACCGTGCAGCATTTGGGGTTGATGAATATGAACACTTTGTTGTTGTTCAGAGCGAGGCCGCTTTGCGTAAATTGGCCGGTTTGTATCCGTATGATAATATTGAAGACGATCATGCCAAAATAACTTTGCGCGATGGCGGCGAAGAAGTAAACCAGATGCTCGAAAACGAAATTCGCGAAAGGCTTGAGATTGCAGGAATTCATGTAATCGAAGCCCGTATTAATTACATTGCTTATGCACAGGAAATTGCACAGGCGATGTTGAAACGCCAGCAAGCCACCGCCATTGTTGCCGCACGTTTTAAAATTGTTGAAGGTGCTGTCAGCATGGTTGAAATGGCTTTGGCTGAATTAAGTAAACGTGAAATTGTCACCCTCGACGAAGACAAGAAGGCGACCATGGTTAGCAATCTTTTGGTGGTTTTGTGCGGCGACAAGGAAGCTACTCCGGTAGTGAATACAGGCACACTATATCAGTAAGAAGTTGAAAAAAGTTCTGTTTAAAGAAATTCAATCAATAACTCAGGGTTGGAATCTGATTCTGATTCTGGGTACACATATTCCGTTGCTGATTTTCTTTTGTTACGCCTTGTATGAGCAAACAGTTAAAGGAGTTGAAATTGGCGACAATCCGGCGCCAAACTGGGCTTTGGTTTTGCTGATAATCACAATGGTGGGTACTTTGTGGGGTTCATTAGTCATGAAACTCGAGGTTTGGATCGATCAGGATGGATTTCATTACCGGTTTTTCCCCATAGTATTCAAAGAGAAGCTTATTTCGAAAGCAGAAATTCAGCAGTGCGAAATCAGGAAATACAGCGCTATTCTTGATTACGGTGGCTGGGGTTTGCGTCGTGGAATTGGGAGAAAATGGGGCAAAGGGTATATTGTTAGCGGAGATACAGGTTTGCAGCTTTATCTAACCAACGGAAAGAAAGTACTGTTTACTACCCAACGTTCGCAAGCTATCATTTATGCGATGGACGAGATGATGAAAATAAAATAATTCAGTAACACATTAAAATAAGAAATTATGAAAATACAGCAAATAGCATTTATTATAGGCATACTTATTTCAACACTGGCATTTGGCCAAACAGAAGTAATAATTACCCTGAAAACTGAAACAGGAAATATTGAAGGGACATTAATGATGCCATCAGGAAAATTGCCCGTTTCAGTAGCTTTGATCATTGCCGGCTCTGGTCCGACAGACCGGAATGGTAATAACCCAATGATGACAAATAATTCGCTGAAAATGCTTGCCGAAGGATTGGCGAAGAATGGAATTGCCTCACTAAGATATGATAAGCGGGCAATTGGTGCAAGCCAAAAAGCCGGAGTGAATGAAGCGGACCTCCGTTTTGAAATGTATGTTAACGATGCGGTTGAATGGGTCAAGCTTCTGAAGAATGATAAAAGTTTCAACCAAATGGTCGTAATTGGTCATAGTGAAGGTTCGCTGATAGGAATGATTGCCTCTCAGAATGCAAATGTTGACAAGTTCGTTTCAATTGCCGGAGGAGGACAGTCAGCCGATAAAATTATCATGGAACAACTGAAGACACAGCCAGCGAGTATTTTGGATCTTGTAACTCCGATTATGGACGAACTGGTAAAAGGAAATACGGTTGAAAATGTGCCACCAATGCTGAACTCATTGTTTCGGTTCAGTGTACAGCCTTATATGATTTCCTGGATCAAATATGATCCGCAGATTGAAATTGCCAAATTAAAAAAACCATGCTTAATAATTCAGGGGACGACCGATATTCAGGTCAGCGTGGAGGATGCCAAACGACTTCAGACAGCAAAACCAGATGCTAAAATGGCTTTAATCGAAGGGATGAACCACATCTTTAAAAATGCCGAAGCTGATAAAATGAAGAATATGCTGACATACAGGGAGCCGGATTTACCTTTGCATATTGAGTTAGTTCCTGCGATTTCAGGATTTATCCTGAATAAATAATC
>CAIPKZ010000451.1 GCA_903865775.1 uncultured Prolixibacteraceae bacterium
CCCCTTCGGGGAGATTTAGAGGGGCTTCTTTCCTTTTTACGAAGAGTTTGGAGATGGGCTTCTTGTGTCATTTTATGCAAATCAACAATCATTTCGCGTATTGATTAACATTAAATCATAAGTATCTTTACTTTTACAAAACTAACTATTAAAGTCATAAAAGATAAAATTTAACTAAACTATGAATGCACTCTTAGGGATTATTTTTCACTCCATCGGCGGTGGCGCATCTGGCAGTTGGTACATGCCATACAATTGGGTACAGAAATGGCGCTGGGAAGTTTATTGGATTGTCGGTGGAATTTTCTCATGGTTAATCATGCCATTGCTGGCCGTACTGTTTACAATTCCTGGCTGGCAGGGAATTTTACAAGCCACGCAAGGAGACGTTCTTCGCAACACATATATCATGGGTTTGTTATGGGGAGTCGGTGGTCTGACATACGGTCTTGCTATCCGCTACCTTGGCATGTCGCTGGGGAATTCAGTACTTTTAGGTATTACCTCTGTCGTTGGCTCACTGGGATTACCAGTCTTGCGCAATGTCCCGGGTATTGCTGAATTAATTCCGGCCGGACTTTCTTTCACCGATTTGTTTAGCAGTACAGGCGGACGAATCGTCTTACTCGGCATCCTGATTTTGCTAGTCGGAATTATTCTCAGTGGAACCGCCGGAATTCGAAAGGATCATGATCTGGGCAAAAATAAAGAGGGCGTTAACAGTGAATTCAAGCTGTCGAAAGGTTTGATGATTGCCATTGTTTCGGGTGTTTTGAGCGCATTTTTCAGTTTTGGAATTGATGCAGGTAAAGAAATGGCTGCCACTGCCCGATCGCTGGCGGTGGAACAAAACTATCCTTTCGTGACCCAGGCCGGAAGTGGCTTCAAATACCTCTTCGAAAACAACATTATCTTTTTTGTTATTCTCTGGGGTGGATTGACCTCCAACCTGATTTGGTCAACTGTCCTGATTTTAAAAAATAAAACCGGTGGTGACTTCGTTGACCGAAAAACACCGCTGCTGCGCAATTACCTTTTCTGTGCACTGGCCGGATCCACCTGGTTTCTGCAATTCTTTTTCTACGGTATGGGAGAAACCAAAATCGGCAACGGTGCCAGTTCGTGGACACTTCACATGGCAACCATCATTCTGACCGCCAACCTTTGGGGTTTCTATCGAAAGGAATGGAAAGGTGTTTCGAAAAAAACGAACAACATGATTCTTTTGGGTATCGGCGCAATTCTTTTGTCAGTAATTGTTATCGGTGTGGCCAAATGGTTATATCCTGAATTAAACGCTCTCGGATAATGAAACGGCTTGCTTTTAAAATGCACCTGTTGGAAGGTCAAAAAGAAGAGTATAAAAAACGGCATAATGAAATCTGGCCTGAACTGAGTCAGTTGCTCAAAAATGCCGGTGTCAGCGAATATTCAATCTTTCTGGATGAGGAAACCAATACCTTGTTTGCTTTTCAGAAGGTGATCGGAGCCGGAAGTTCACAGGATTTGGGACAAACTGAAATTGTTCAGAAATGGTGGGCTTTTATGGCCGATATCATGGAAACCAATCCCGATCATTCGCCTGTTACCAAATCATTGGATGAAGTATTTTACATGAAATAAATTACGGTGCGCTGCACCTCAAATTGCATTCATTGAACAAAATTTCTACAAATATTCTGCAGCTCTGCTGCTTTTAGATTGGCGCGAAAGGTGCATAGCACCGAAATATTTGTAGAAAGTGAAATAAATGGGCAACCCGTCCGCGGAAATAAGTAAAACAAAGCTTGGGTGATTTTTCGGACGCCTGCCTGCCGCAGGCAGGGAACAGAATTGGCCATCAATAATGAAATTACATTAGAGCAAAACTTACGATAATTAAAACTAAACCATTATGAAACACACGGCATTTTTGACGAAACTTTTCGTCTTTTTATTACTAATCAGCGGTTCCAGTACTTTTGCCGCAGTCAAAACTGAGGTGAAAGAGTTGATCTGTGAATACCATACCAACCCGGTTGGTATCGACATTCAAAAGCCCCGCCTGAGCTGGCAAATGAGTTCCGCGGAAGAAAATATCCTTCAGTCTGCCTATGAAATTAAGGTAACTGACCAGACTGCCGGCGGCAAAGTGATCTGGACTTCAGGAAAAGTGACTTCATCACAGTCGGTGAATGTAACTTATGAAGGCCCGGCATTAAAATCGATGCAACGGGTCTACTGGCAGGTTCGCATCTGGGACAACAAGGGAAAAGCTACTGCCTGGAGTGCACCTTCTTTCTGGGAAATGGGTATTCTGGAAACTGAATCGTGGAAGGCTTCATGGATTACTATGGAAACAGAGAAAGATACCGCAAAGTCAAAACCTTCTCAATTTTTCAGAAAAGATTTTACTTCAGGAAAGAAGCTTAAATCGGCACGTGTATATGTCACGTCGCTTGGTCTTTACCAATTGTTCCTGAATGGGCAAAAGGTCAGTACCGACTTGTTTACCCCGGGATGGACCAGTTATAAAAACCGGATTCAATACCAGACTTATGATGTGACTTCGATGATTCAGCCGAAGAATTCGCTTGGTGCAATTGTAGGCGACGGCTGGTACCGCGGAAATATCGGCTGGGGAAATCAAAATGGTTACTATGGAAGTAAATTAGCTCTTTTGGCTCAGCTTCAACTGAACTATACCGATGGAACAAGCGAAACAATCGGTTCTGATGCAAGCTGGAAAGTAGCCCGTGGTCCGATCATCTTTTCGGATATTTACAATGGCGAAACATACGATGCACGCAAGGAACTGACTGGATGGGCCAATGCTGGTTTCAATGATGCTCAGTGGGAAAAGGTTTCCGTTTTGGATCAGTCAAAGAAAATACTGGTAGCACCTCAGGGAGTTGTTGTAAAAGCCATTCAGGAAATGAAACCTCTGAAATTGTTTACTACTCCGAAAGGTGAAACAGTTTTCGACATGGGACAGAACATGGTAGGTTGGGTGAAACTTCGTATTCAGGGCAAAAAAGGCGATCAGATCACTCTGAAATTTGCCGAGGTTCTGGATAAGGAAGGAAACTTTTACACGGCAAATCTCCGGAGTGCGAAAGCGACCGATGTTTATATTCTGAAAGGCGAAGGCGAGGAAATCTACGAACCGTACTTTACTTTCCACGGTTTCCGTTATGTAAAAATCGAAGGACTTTCAACTCAGCCATCACTCGACCTGATTACCGGAGTGGTTATCCATTCGGATATGAAACCTACAGGATCGTTTGCCTGTTCCGACCCGATGATCAATCAGCTTCAGCATAACATTCAGTGGGGTCAAAAAGGTAATTTTCTGGATGTTCCGACTGATTGCCCGCAACGTGATGAGCGTCTGGGCTGGACCGGCGATGCACAGGTTTTCAGCATGACCGCAGCTTTCAATTTTGATGTGGCTCCTTTCTACACCAAATGGATGCGCGATCTGGCTGCCGATCAATTGCCAAACGGCGTTGTTCCTCACGTCATTCCGGATGTTTTGAAAGGTGGCGGAGGTTCAACTGCCTGGGCCGATGCATCAATTGTCGTTCCATGGACAACTTACCTGACCTATGGCGACCAACGGATTCTGGAAGTTCAGTATCCAAGCATGAAAGCCTGGGTCGAATACATGACCAATAGGGCCGGAGATGATTTCCTTTGGACCGGAGATGGGCATTTTGGTGATTGGCTGGCTTATGCTACAACCAATTCCGATTACCCGGGAGCCACCACTGAAAAAGACCTGATTGCCACTGCCTATTATTCATATTCTTCCGGATTGCTTTCCAAAATTGCAACGATTATTGGAAAAAATGAAGATGCAAAGAAATACAGCCAGCTTTCTGAAAGCATAAAAAAGGCCTTTAATAAAGAGTTTGTTACGCCTGCCGGACGATTGGTTTCTCATACACAAACTGCCTATTCACTGGCGCTGTCATTTAATATGCTTCCTGCAGATTTAATTCCAAAAGCTGCATCATACTTAGCTGCGGACGTGAAAAAAATGGGACATCTTACCTGTGGGTTTGTCGGAACTCCGCTATTGTGCAAATCCCTTTCTTCACAGGATTACGACGATTTGGTTTTCATGCTCCTGAACCGTAAAAAATATCCTTCCTGGTTGTATCCGATCACTCAGGGCGCAACTACCATCTGGGAACGCTGGGATGGACAAAAACCTGACGGAACATTCCAGGATGTTGGCATGAACAGCTTTAACCATTATGCATATGGAGCAATTGGTGAATGGCTTTACCAATATGTGGCCGGAATAAATATTGATCCTTCGGCTCCCGGATACAAGCATATTATCCTGGCTCCTCATGCAGGAGGTGGTTTAACCAACGCCAGTGTGGAATTCTCCTCGCTTTACGGAAAGGTAAAATCTGGATGGAAGCTGGATGGAACTGACTTCGTTTATGAAGTGACAGTTCCTGCAAATACCACCGCAACGGTAACATTACCACAAGCGACACAGGAACAACTGACAGTTAATTCACAACCGGTTACAGCTGCATTAAAGGAAAGTTTGAAACAAACGGATAAAGGCGTTTCATTGAATATTGGATCAGGAAGTTATTCGTTCAGGTATCCGAAAAAATAGAAAGCCTCATCCCGAAAAGCCTCATCCCCAGCCCTTCTCCAAAGGAGAAGGGAGTTCGTACATGAAGTATCTGAACATTTGAGATATGAAGTTCAAAATGTTGGTGAGAAAGGGAGCGAAAATAGACACTGAAAGTGTCAAATATCAATAGCCCCGGGTAAAGCGAAGCGGCACCCGGGGTTTCAAAAGCAGGAATGAACTAGGCGCATCCAGTATGGTCAATTGAAAAATAAATTGTATGCGCCGCAAAGGAAAAGATGTTATAGAAGAAAATTAATAAAAAAAATACCAATACTCAAAAAATCCCCCTCCTTTGGAGGGGTTAGGGGAGGCTCTATTATGAACAAATTACGAATTGAACAAGCCTATCTACTGGCCAAAGACGAATATGCAGAACTGGGTGTAAATACGGATTCCGTGTTGCAAAAAATGAATGACGTGGTGATCTCGCTTCACTGTTGGCAAACCGACGATGTGGGCGGTTTTGAAACTCCGGATGCAACTCTGTCCGGCGGTGGAATTCAAACCACGGGCAACTATCCGGGAAAAGCCAGGACTATCGGCCAAATGCGTGCCGACCTTGAAAAAGTATTATCACTTCTTCCGGGAAGACAACGCTTGAACCTTCATGCCATTTATGGCGATTTCATGGACGAATTCGTCGACCGTGATCAGATTGAAGTGAAGCATTTTCAAAGCTGGATTGACTGGTGCAAGGCGCAGGGAATTGGAATGGATTTTAACGCTTCCTGCTTTTCGCATCCAAAGTCGGCTGATGGTTTTACGCTTTCAAGCAAAAATGAAGAAATCCGAAAATTTTGGGTGGAACATGTTAGACGTTGCCGCGCTATTTCTGCTGAATTTGGCAAACAGCTTGGAACCCCCAGTGTTCACAATACCTGGATTCCGGATGGTTCAAAAGACACTCCAATTGACCGGAACGGACACCGCGCTTTACTGAAAAAATCGCTCGACGAAGCTATGGCAGTTGACTATCCGAAAGAGCACATGAAAGATGCGGTGGAAAGTAAATTGTTCGGAATTGGCGCCGAATCGATGACAGTTGGGTCGCATGATTTTTACCTCGGATACGCGATTAAAAACAACAAATTGATTTGCCTGGATAATGGTCACTTTCATCCTACGGAACAAGTTGGCGATAAAATTTCGGCTTGTCTGCAATTTATCGACGAGATTTTGTTACATGTTACACGCCCGGTACGCTGGGATTCAGACCACGTGGTTACCCTGAACGATGATCTGCAGTTAATCGCTTCCGAAATCATCCGGAATAATTTTCTGAGCCGTGTCAATATTGGTCTCGATTTCTTTGATGCATCGATTAACCGGATTGGCGCTTATGTGGTTGGTACACGTGCTGCCCAAAAAGCATTCATGATTGCCATGCTTGAACCGACCAAATCGTTGGTTGAAATGGAAGAATCCGGAAAGAATTTTGAACGCCTGGCTATGCTCGAAGAACTGAAAACCAAGCCATTCAGTGCGGTGTGGGATTATTATTGTCTGCAGGCTGGAGTACCCGTTGGAGCCGACTATATTGCTGAAATTCAGCAGTACGAAAAGGAAGTGTTGAGTAAACGATAAGGACAAATAGCTTTTGCTGACAATACTGTTCGGATATGAAATCAATCCAATGACAGATAAAAAACTCTTCCTTCCGGAGGAGTTTTTTGTTTTCAGCAGGAAGTGTCCTTAAACTATCCTGAGTTCGATATAAATCACATGATAATACTCTGTAAATAAGGCAATAAGGTTCTTCTCTTTGGTGAATAAATCTCTACTGAGGTTATAAATTGCATGTTGCGATTTTAAAACCTTATTTTTTGAATCAAACCTTAGTAGAAATTATTTGCACAAGTCTATTTGACCTTGTTAACTTGTTGTATTTCAAATACAAACTATTTAATTTAATCTCTATTCAGATTAAACCACTTTTAAAAGTTCAATTCCATGACTTGCCGACCAATTTTCAATGTCCGTTTCTGATTCGGCAAAGGCCAGCAAAAAGCCACCACCTCCTGACCCCAGCAACTTTATAAAGACCTTTTCATTCAATGCCTGAGAAATTAGGACGTGAAAATCGCCGGGAATCATCCTCCGGAAATGCTCGATTTGAAACTGAATTAACTTTTCCAGAGATTGAAAAAATCCGGCTGGATTATACTGAAGTAACGATTCGATGCACCCGTAGTTTGCAGGGATAAACTGACGTTCAAATTCGGTCTTAAATTCCGGAACATTTAAACGATCGATAAAATGTTGTACCAGCGGAGCGGTTGGTCCGGTAGTTTTGGTGTCGATCAGCGCGACAGACAATCCGGTCTGTGTCCAGTCGAATTGAACTGGGCGGATAGTTTTTGCTGAATCAAGCAATAGCGGTTGGTTTAGGAATGAAGTCAAGGGATCAAGTCCCGAACTCCGGCCATGAAAATAGCTTTCGAGGATTGCAAAATCTGCTTTCAGCAATTCCGGAGTAAGTTTGTTTTTAGAATCCTCGTTCACATACCTGCTGAAAAGTGCCGCTACCAATGCGCCAGAGCTTCCTACGCCATACTGTTGAGGAATATTTGAATTGAAAAATAATCGGTTTTGCAAATCTGTTTTCAGACTTTCCTGGTCGAATGAAAAATGCAATTTCCGGTCCGAATCACCCGATTTCAGGTGCTCATAGAACTTCAGGATTTCAGCAGTGCTTTGTGAATGAGAATGATCCGGATCAAAATCCAGAAATCCGGAAAACTTCGGAAAAGGAATCGACAGGGCCATGGCATCGAACATGAGTCCGTACTCGCCGAAGAGAAGTAGTTTCGAGTTAAACGATAAGCCCTTCTCTACGGCCAAGCCCCTCTCCAACCTCCCCCCGGGAGGGAGAGGCTTTGGGCGTGAAGATTCTGAAATATTTCTCATTGAAAAACCGTTTAATTTTTCGTAATAATCTACAAATACCGATTCTTTCACCCCTCCTTCGGAGGGGATGGGGGAGGCTACTCATTTAGCCCCCTCATGGGGAGGGTGTTGGGGGAGGCTTTTAACTTCCGGTCCCTTTCCAATCCGGTCATCAATCCATTTCCCGTTTTCGCAAAAAACCAGTAGTTCACGCTCAATAAATGCTTTCACGTCCAGCTCGTTCTCCTGAAAATAAAGCATATGAATATTGGGCCCGGCATCGATTGTAAAACACACCGGAATTCCAGACTTTTCGCGAAAGCGACGGATGCGTTGGATAAGTTCCAAACTGTTTGGTTTCAGCAAAATGAAAGAAGGATTGGAAGTCATCATCATGGCATGTAAACTCAAGGCTTCATTTTCCACCACTTCCACAAATTTTTTCTGATTTCCTGTAAGTAATGCAAGGTAAAGTGCATTGATATTCTCATGAGCCTGTGCAATGCGCGAATGCTGATAGACATGTTTATCCATCATGCGGTGGCCAACCGAACTGGACACTTCTTTTGTTCCGGCATCGACCATCAGAATAGCATCCTGAAGTCCGTAAAAAACCGGATTGATTCCGCCTAAAATAGGTACGGCAAAGTCGTCGCTGCAGGATTCAAACAATTGGGTTTTTCCCCAAATAGAAAATCCTGGATAAACCGAGCGGCAGGCGCTGCCACTTCCCATACGAGCAATCTCAGAGGCCATTTGCCAGAATTCGGGACTTTCAACCGGTTTTCCCGACCATGAAAAATCCAGTTCGGTTAAACACAAGGCAAGTGCTCCGAACGACGATGCTGAAGAGGCAATCCCTGCCGAATGCGGGAAGCTGTTGCGGCTGTGAATCCTGAAATTGTATTTGTGTACCCAGTTCAACCGGACCGAAATATAGTCCAGGAATTGTTCAATCCGTTCGCCAAACGCACTTTCCACACCTTCAAAATAGAACTCCACTTTCTGGTCGCCATCTTTGTGCAATTCAACCGAGGTCTCAGTATAAGCATTTTGAAGCACAAAACTCAGCGATGGATTCATCGGTTTCTGAAAATCACGTTTTCCCCAGTATTTTACCAGCGCAATATTCGACGGACACCTCCAGCTACTTTTCAAATGCGAATGTTTTACTGTTCCAGCCATGGTTGATGCGGTTTTAAAATGAGATCGTTCCATCTAAATATGGTAGTCAATCCTTTATTTTCAAAATATATTTTCGTTTCTGAAAAAGGTAATTTCGTGGAAATCAGATAAAAATCGCCGCCCCAGGCTCCAAGAGATTTTATCTCACCCTCAAAATCCGGAAAATGTTCCGATTTGACAGGAGTTTTTCCAATCAAAGCGCCGACTAATTTTTCGTGAAGGATAATCAATCGATTGAATTCTTTCTGATCACGACAACCTGCAAATTCGTTTGACAAGTTAGAAATTTCATCAACCAACTGAACCGAAACCTGTTTTTCTTTCAGAAATTTATTGACCTCATTGGCTGTTTTCTTCTTCTGTCCTGAATACACCAGAAACAATTGATCTGCAAATGGATAATCCAACAGAATTGGCGCAACAGATTTATTCCTGACATAGAAGATTGGTCCGTCGGCAATGGCACAGGCAATGTCAAATCCGGATCCTTTAAAAATCCGTTCGTTCAGGATAAAAGGATCAACCCCGGACCATTGGGAAAGCAAACTGATTAAAGTGCTACTGCTTCCAAAACCCCATTCCGGATTGGATTCCAGAACGGTTTCGAATTTCGTTCCGGCTTTCACACGAAAATCAGGATTCAAGTTTCGGATGGATTTGAATATCAGGCTGAGGATTTCGGCCTTTTCGGGATGACTGGTATTAATGATCGAAAAATCAGTTGGATTCAGTTCGCATGAAAACCAGACTTGTCTGTTATACAAAGCTATCCAGATGAGCGAATCTGAAGAATTTCCTTCAGAAACAGTCAGGCACTGACCAACTTTCAATGGCAATGCAATCGCCTTCGCCCCGTGAAGAACCAAATATTCTCCGGTTAAAAGCAGCTTGCCGTTGGCACGATATGTAGAGAGTTTAGACATCTGATCAAATAAGATAATAAACGCAAAGTCGCAAAGCGGCTAAAATAAATCCTTGCTTTGCGTCTTCGTGCCTTCGCGTTTAAGTAACATTTCCCAATATTCCTTCACCGCTGAAAACGACACGGTTTTATCCTGAAAATGTTGTTCTATTTCAACTCTTCTTCCTTCAGGAATACTAAGCTGATTCAGAATATTACTGAGGTGCATTTTCATGTGGCCTTGCTGAATACCCACTGAAACCAAGGCTTTGACTGCTCCGAAATTCGAGGCCAGTCCGGCAACAGCAAGGTACATCATCAGTTCTTCAGCGGTAGGATTGTCCAGAATCTGCATGGACAGTTTCGCAAGCGGATGAACTGCAGTCACGCCACCAACCACACCAACTGCCAATGCCAGTTCGATGCTGAACCGGAATTTTCCATTGTTTATTTGGACATCGGTAAGCCCGGCATAGTGTCCGTTACGTGCCGCAAAAGCATGTCCGCAGGCTTCGATGGCCCGAAAATCATTTCCGGTGGCAATAGCCAGTGCATCAATTCCGTTGAAAATACCTTTGTTGTGTGTCACAGCCCGCGAAACATCTGCCTGCGAAATTCGGATCGCCTGCTCAAATTTCCTGGCAAACAATTCGCATTCCTGAGGGGACTTTCCTTCAAGTAAGTCGGCAACGGGACATTCAACCCAGGCGCGCACATGGCTTTCAGGAGTATAATTAGATAAAATGGACATGATGATTTCGCATTCCCGACTATCTTCTGAAATTTTTTCACTGGTTTCGAAATAATCCAAAAGACTCTTCCCAAATTGTTCGAGACACGAATTGATGAAGTTGGCTCCCATCGCATCGCAGGTTTCAAAACCGGCGTCCAACTGGAAATAGTTGGGTAAAATATGGGGCAATGATTTCAGTTCAATCCCGGTAATGCCACCACCTCGTTCTTCCATTTTGGCCGTCAGTAAAGCACTTTCAGCGAGTATTTTATTCTTAATTTCAGAAAAAATAGCTTGCAGATTTTCCGGATTTCCCTTCCAGATAAAATGAACCTGACCTTTTTTTTCGGTACCCAAAACTTCAGCATGAAAACCTCCACGTTTCGCCCAAAACCCTGCCGCATTGCTCAAGGCAGCCACCACCGAACTTTCTTCTGAAACCAGCGGGAAGAACAATTTCTTGCCGTTTACCAAAAAATTAGGTGCAATTGAAAAAGGAAAGTGGAAAGAGGAAATTGGGTTTTCGCTCAGATCGTCGATGATTTTTTGGATAGAGCTATCGGAGTTTTCAAAGCTGGCCAGCCAACTGGCGAGGTCTTCCTGAAAACCATATTTTAGAATTAGCGCAACAATGCGCTGTTGTTTGGTGTACTTCGAAAATCCTTTCAGGATGGATTCATCCATGGTAATCGGGATTAATTTTCAAATATGCTTTGGCAAGACTCAATGCCTGAACCTGATTCTGAAGGAAATTTTTCAGCGATTCATAACTTTCCGAAGCATGTTTCAACACGGCCGACGCCATACCAAAAACTGCCGGAAGCTGGCTTTTGGAAGTCAGATAATATCCATCCATGGCGTTTTGGATGCCTCCGGAAATAATCAGTTGCCGGCACGCCGGATTCGGAATTTCCTTCAGGATTTGATTCACCGAACCGACCATTTGGTTGGCTGATTGTCCCACAAAGGCAAACGGCAGACTGGCTTCGTATTTTTGCTGATCACCCCGCAACATTTCCAGTTTTGAGAAATTCGTTCCTCCATAAGCGCCAAATTCAATGGCTTCGATGGGAAGAGCCAGCAATTGCCTCAAACTTTCCGGGCCAAAACCTTGTCCGACTTCTTTCACAATAACTTTTAGCGAAACCTGATCCAAAAGCTGCTGAATGGTCTGCAATGGCGATTGCTTCAGTCTGTTTCCTTCGGGCTGAAACCATTCCTGTAACGGATTGACATGAACAATCAGACCGTCGGCACGCAAATCGCCAACCAAATCAATGACAGCTTGTATATTTTTTGATGCAAGTAATTCTTCAACTTGAGCAATTCCAAGGTTGGCCCAGAATGGCTGGTCCCCGATTTCGTCCCGAAAATCGAAATCGGCCCAATCAGTTTTATCAAACAAAAGTTTGCGGCATGAACCCAGACCCATTCCCATTCCAAATTCGCGGCATGCGAGGGCAATATTGCTGTTGATGGTTTTTGCAACACCAGTTCCGCCGGTCATGCTCGAAACCCACATCGGTGTGCGCATCGTTTTTCCGAGAAAATTAATGCTTAAATCAACATTTTCAGGATGGGCTGAAAGCATGGGTTCGTAATTAAACCGAAGATCCTGTTCAGCCAGTTTAGTCTGTGATTCCAGAGTAAGATTGATGTGTTCGAGTTTGCGGTCGGAAGCCATTGAGAATGATGAATTATGAATGGTGAATTATGAATGCCAAAACATCAGGAAATGTACAGCTTTTTTTAGACGAATATTCATATTTTGAACATCAATTCAAAGGCTTTCGTTTTACTCCACCCTTTGCTTTTACAAGTCGTCCCTTCAGGACTGAATTCTAACACGTTGAAATCCAGCTAGGGGCAAAGCCCCGACTTGTATCAGCATAGCACGAAATGAAATGGAGTCCTGTGAATAGCGATACAATTTACTCTTTCAAAATATTCCTTGAAATCACCATCCTCAGAATTTCAGATGTTCCTTCACCAATTTGCAGTAAACGCTGATCGCGGTAAAAGCGCTCAATCGGCCATTCACGGTTCTTAAATAAACCGGCACCACCCAGAATCTGAACGGCTTCGTCGGCAACTTCACGGGCAATTTCAGCGCAATACAATTTGGCCATTGCTGCCTCTTGTGCAAACGGATGATGGTTATCTTTCAGCCAGCAAGCATTGTATAAGGTGTTTCGGGCATTTTCAATTTTGAGCGCCATATCGGCCAGTTTGAAGGCAATCACCTGAAATTCGCTGAGCGATTTGCCAAACTGTTTGCGGTGTTTCGAATAAGCTTTGGCCATTTCGAATGCGCCCTGTGCCAGTCCAAGTCCGATTGCAGCAATTGACAAACGGCCTGAATCCAATGTTTTTAACATGATTTTGAATCCATATCCGCGTTCGCCCAGCTGGTTTTCGAGCGGAACATGACAATCGTTGAAATACAACATGCCGTTGTCGGCAGCGCGCCAAACCAGCTTGCTTTTCATGGTTTCACGGGTAAAACCTTTACGCTCTTTTTCGATCAGGATTGCGGTAAATTCTTTTCGTCCATCTTTCTCGCCGGTAAGCGCCAAAGTGGTCATTCCTGCCGAAATTTCGGAAGTGCCGTTGGTAATGTATTTCTTCGAACCATTCACTAAAAACTCATTCCCCATAATTTGAGCCGTGGTTTCAACACCCTGCGCATCCGAACCGGCATTTTCTTCGGTCAATCCGAAAGCCCAGAGTTTTTCGCCGGTACAAAATGCCGGAAGGAAAGTTTCTTTTTGCTTTTGAGTTCCAAATTCCACAATCGGGCCAACGCCCAGCGAGTTGTGAGCAGCCAATGTGGCAGCCATTGAACTATCAACTCTGGCCATTTCCTCAATAGCAATAATGTACGAAAGGTAATCACTGCCTTGTCCGCCAAATTCCACGGGAGCAGTCATACCCAAAACCCCGGTTTTGCCCATCTCCCGAACCAATTCTATTGGAAAAATCTCTTTTTCGTCAAAATCATCAATCACCGGTTTCACGTAAGTCTCGGCAAACTGCCGTACTTTCTCCCTGATCCGGTGATGTTTTTCTTGTAATAATGCGTTCATATAAACATATAAGCCCCCTAAATCCCCCGGAGGGGGACATTGGGGATTAATAATTCACAACATTTTCATCATTTTCTTCTACCACATTTCCTACCCCTCCCCCTTCGGGGGAGTTGGAGAGGACTGTAGCTCAATAAGAAGCTGCTTTTCAATCACAGCATTTCCTTCTTTCACATGAACATTTTTTACCCTTGAAGTAACCGGGCAAAGCACATGTATTTCGGTTTTCATTGACTCCAGCGTGAGCAAAATCTGTCCTGCCTGAACTTCATCACCTTTGCTTATATTTAATTTTAATACCTTCCCAAACAAATCGGCACAAATAAGGTTTTGAAAAATCTTCTCCGAGGCCAATTTTTCACGAATCAATAATGCCTGATTCAATAACTGATTGCAGCGTAAAGTAAACGAAAATCTATCATGGAATACCAATGTCTCGGTTTCATAAATCATTAAATAATAATTAACAGGCAATTCATTAATCAACAGTTCAAGAAGTTTGCCGTTCATTTGAATCACCGAAACCTGATATTCTGCCTGGTTGATTCGAAACAGATCTTTTTGGACTCTTGGCTCAAAACGACATTCAAATTTTTCTCCGTCAACGAAAACTTCAAATTGCTGGATCATTCGCCAGAAACCAATGTTTCCCCAAACTGAATTTCCGGAATAATTATTTTCCTGAAAATGAAAAATCAGAAACGCAATAACCAGCTGATCCTTATTTACTAACTTTCTTTTCTCTTTAATTTGCAGGTTAATTTCATCCAGATTCTCATCGATATACCGGGTGTAAATCTGGTTTTCCTGAATAATTCTGCTTTCAACCAAGCCGGATAAAAACGAAAGATTGGTATGAATGCCGGAAATACTGGTTTTCGCCAGCGCCTTCTGCATCTGATCGATTGCTGATTCACGGTTTTCGCCCCAAACAATCAGTTTGGCCAGAAGTGAATCATAATTCGATGATACCCGGCTTCCTTCATGGACAAATGTTTCGACCCTTAAATTTTCCTCTTCCGGAATTCGCCACAAAGACAGCTCGCCGGCCGATGGTTTAAAGCTGTTCTCAGCATCTTCTGCACAAAGCCGGACTTCAATCGCATGTCCTGAAATCCGGACATCTTCCTGTTTGATTGGTAATAGATTTCCGGCAGCGACCAAAAGTTGAAGCGAAACCAAATCCGAATTGGTAATCATTTCGGTAACCGGATGCTCCACCTGAATACGGGTATTCATTTCCAAAAAGTAGAAATGTCCGTTCTCATCCAGCAAAAATTCGATGGTTCCGGCATTACGGTAATTCATTGATTTGGCAATTTTTATGGCTGCTGAAGTTAATTTTTCACGAAGAATTTCATCAACCGAAGGCGATGGTGCTTCCTCAATAACCTTCTGAAACCGGCGCTGTACAGAACATTCGCGCTCGAAAAAGTGCACCACATTTCCGAAATGATCGGCCATAATCTGAACTTCAATGTGTCGGGCGCGGGGCAGATATTTTTCGACAAACAATTCACCGTTTCCAAAATAGCTGATCGCCTGTCGCTCTGCTTTTTCAAGCGCCGGTGCCAATTCTTCAGCTGATTGGCAAATCACCATACCCTTTCCTCCGCCACCACCGGAAGCTTTAACCATAACAGGAAACTCCATTTCAGGAGCATGTTTCAGCAGTTCCGTTGTGGTTCCCCTGAATGATTTCAGAATCGGAATCCCGATTGATTCAACGTATGCCAATGCACGATTCTTTTCGCCCATCAGACGAATGTTTTCCGGAGTGGGACCGATAAAAACCAGACCAGCATCGGTCACTTTTTGTGCAAAATCAGAGTTTTCAGACAAAAAGCCATAGCCGGGATGAATGGCTTCAGCACCTGATTCCATCGCAATTTGAATGATCTTTTCGGGATTGAGGTAAGTTTCTGCAAGTGTTTCTCCTGAAAGTAGAACCTTTTCGTCAGCCATCGAAACATGTAGCGAGCCGGCATCATCTGCAGCATAAACTGCCACCGAACGAATGCCGTTCTTCTGAGCTGCCCGAATAATCCGGACAGCAATTTCGCCACGGTTGGCTATGAGTATAGACGAGAACTCCAAAGCCTCCCCCGACCCCTCCGAAGGAAGGGCGAAAGAACTGATATGCCTCGATTGTTGTATTGTCATCTATTTTCAATTAACACAATTGCTATCATCCAATGTTTGTTTTTAAGCCCTCCCCCTCCGGGAGGGTTTGGGAGGGGCTTTGGCTATTTCCAAACCGGTTTTCGCTTTTCGAGAAAAGCATTAATTCCTTCCTGTCCATCAGCTGAAGAAAGTGCTTGAGCCAAAATACCAGCAGTCAATTCGGTATCAGTGACTCCAATCTCTCCGGAAGTGACCTGATTGATCATTTTTTTTGCCTTTTTAATTGCTGAAGGTGATGCTTCCGTGTAGGAATTCATCAGCATTTCCAGCTTATTTTCCAGTTGGTCTTCTGTGTAAATATCATCAGCCAATCCAGCCGAATGAGCTTCATGGACTGAGAAAAGTGTGCCGGTAAGTATCCATTTCCGTAGATTCTGAACAGAAAGTCGCTTGGCGACAAAAGGCAGAATTGTTGCTGGAAGCAGACCCAGTTTAACTTCGCTGAACATGAAGCGGGTATTGGTTTCTGCCAGCACAAAGTCACAGGCCGCCATCAGTCCGATGCCTCCGCCAAATACGTTGCCACGCACGCAGGCAATGGTCACCAAAGGCAATTGATTCAATTTCAACAGGAGATCGGCCAGTTGTTTGTAGCGTGCTGCATTTTTATTTGGATTTTTTTCGTCTGCTCCGTAAAACCAGTTCAGATCGGCACCTGCGCAAAACGAGCGTCCATTTCCAGAAAGAAGAACAAAAAGCAGGTCCTCCCTTTCAGAAACCAAATCCAGTACCTGATCCAATTCTGCAATCATTTCCAATATCAGCGCATTGTGCCGATCCGGACGGTTTAAGTTAATCCGGGCAATCGGCCCTGAGATTTGAAGTTCGATATATTGATAGGAAGCCTCCCCCATCCCCTCCGAAGGAGGGGAGGAAAACCCGGTATTCGTATGTTTTGCGGATTTCATATTTAGTTTTCTTTTTTATCATTCATAGCACTATTTCAAGCCCTCCCCCTCGGGGAGCGTTTGGGTGGGGCTGTCTTTCTACATTCGGAATACCCCGTATCCCGGTTCACCAAACG
>CAIPKZ010000452.1 GCA_903865775.1 uncultured Prolixibacteraceae bacterium
ACCGGCACCGCATGATAGCCCAGCATGTCGTCGGTATAGTTTCCGGCCAGTGGCCACATCGGCAGTCGCCCGCCATCGTCATACATTTGCAACAATGATTTGATGAAATCTGTGGTCCGTTTCTGATCTAAAATGGTGAACAACGGATGCAGGGCCCGGTAGGTGTCCCACAGCGAAAATACCGTATAATGTACAGATTCTTCACTCCGGTGAATTTGATGATGAACACCTCGGTATTGCCCATCAACATCGCTGAATGTACATGGACTCAAGAGGGCATGATCCATGGCCGTGAAGAAATTTTTCCGCTGATCGTCGGTTCCGCCTTCGATTTCAATTTATGAGAGTTCCTTTTTCCAGGCCAGTTCTGCAGCCTTCTTAACCCCTTCAAAATCCCAGTCCGGAATCTCAGCATCCAGATTTTTACGTGCACCATCGGCACTGACAGCCGAAATGCCCACCTTAACCAGAATGGTTTCATTGGCTTTGGTCCGAAAATTCGCAACAGCTTTAACGTTCTTTCCGGTGGCTTCTGTCAGTTCTTTACGAATCGTATCGTTCTTTGCCAATTCAATTGAAGCAAAAGGTTTTGAAAAACGAGCCACAAAATAAACGTACTGGTCCCAGGCCCAGCCATGCGAACGGCGCAAGCCTTCAATCTCGGTATCGCTTACCTTTTTGATGTATAAGTTTTCGGCGCCAAACGGATAAGCCAGATCGATCACTATATGTGCGCTGTCGCTCTGAGGAAAGGTATATTTGTGGAACCCGGCACGTAAGGTCGTAGTCAGTTCAGCCTGAATATTAAAATCTTTCAGCAGCACCGAATAAAAGCCGGGCGAGGCAGTTTCGTGCTGATGGTCGAAAGAGGAACCATAGCCTTTCTGTGTTGGTGTCATTGGGTTTAAATAAACCTTGCCGGTGGCGGGCATAAAAAGCATATCGCGGTATTCGGGCTCGCCTACGCCATTCAGGTGGGTGTGAGAAAACCCAAGAATGGTGCTATCGGCCGAAGCATATCCGCCACAGGAATTGAGCCGTGTATCCGGACCCAGTTGCACACCACCAAACGGCATACTGGCTGCAGGCCAGGTGTTGCCATCGGCCCCGGTGCCGATAAACGGATCGACCAGTTGGGTATAATTCGTTTGTCTGTTTGGTTTGCATCCAGCCATTAAAAGTGGTAGAAGTAATACTGAAATAGCTAATCTTCTATAGTTCATATCTTTCTTTTATTCTAAGCTTGAAACTAAAATTTTATTCAACCTCGATTCAACCCTTATCAGGGTTGTGCCTCCTGTTTTTCACTTTCCGTGGGTTGCCACCCACGGTTATTCAAATTCAACCCTTTCAGGGTTTTCGTTTGGTAAAAAGTCCGAAGGACTTTAATCTGAATAACCGCCGGTGAAACCGGTGGTATTTGAACCGATAAAATCAGGAACCCCGAAGCGGGTTCAACAATGTTGTAAAAAATTTTGTCCTTATCAATGAAACAAAACTCCTGCAGGAACTTCCTGTCTGTCAAAACCCGGACCGGCCCATTCCAGAACCAGACTTTTGGCCAAGCCATTCTGGCAATAATCGACTTTAACGGGGTGCCAGCCTTTTTTGAGTCCGATTTTTGAATCCAGCACCTGTGCCCGGTGTCCGCCATCGTTGTCGATAATCAGCTTGTCATTCAGGTATAAAATGGCGCCATCGTTAGCTTCCAGCCAAAAAGTGTAAACACCGGTTTCAGGCACCTGGATATACCCATCGAAATTGTACCCGAATTCGCGCTGATCTTTAATATCATCGACATTGAAAGTCGCTAAAACCCCGGTATTCACAACAGGCGCTTCGCTTTGTTTGCGGGCACTTTTCACCAGACTTCCTTCACGATAAAGGTAGCTCACCCCGGGCTTAAGTGCTGAAGCATTGACCGCATCGAGCATGGCTATCTGCTTAAATTCACTGCTGACCGGATAACTGGGAGAAATGCCATCCACATAACTTCTGACTTTCAAAACTGTTGGTTTGGTGAGCGTTATCGGACTTGTGTAAAGCGGCGATTTTTCGGTCACTTCAGATCCGTCGAGGGTATAATGGATTTTTGCGCCAGATTCTGTTCCTGAAATCGTCACTGTCCGGCTGTCAAGAAACAGGATATCCGAAAAATCAATTTTCGGCGTTTTTGCATAGCTGAACTTTTTCTCCGGCGAATACGGGCGATCCGCTTTTTTTGCTCCCCATTCCTTGTTTGGAGCGCTTCCCATTTCAAAAACCAGCTTTCCTCCATTCATGATGTCGGCATGTTTCAGGTAGGTTTTGGGGTAAGTTTGATCGTTCAAGCTGGCCGATTGGATATAGATATTCTTCTCGCTATTATTTTTGGCAGTGATTTCAAATTTCTTTCCGTTTTCCAGATTGATCGTCACCTTATCGAAAAGCGGACTGCCAAGTACATAGTAATCCATTCCGGGAGTGACTGCATAAATTCCCATAGCACACATCACATACCAGGCCGACATTTGTCCGCAATCCTCATTCCCGTCAATTCCTTCGGATTCGTTTTTATACAAAGTCGAAAGGATTTGCCTGATCCGCTGCTGGGTTTTCCATGGAGTTCCTACATAATTGTACAACCAGGCAATGTGGTGACTTGGCTCATTGCCGTGCGCATACTGGCCAATCAGGCCGGTCACATCGCTTAAATTGATCTTCGAATAGTCGGTCCGGACCGAAAAACAGGAATCCAGCCAGTTTTCAAAAACCTTTTCGCCGCCCATCAGCGCGTTCAGTCCTTCAATATCCTGAGGCACAAAAGTCGAATACTGGTAGGCATTGGCTTCGGTATAATGGTTGATGGTTTGCATCGGGTCGAATTGGTCGACAAACTGGAAATTGCTTTTCCGACCCCGCATAAAATTGACTTCCGGTGAAAATACATTCCGGTAGAAATCGCCACGCTGGCTGTAATAAAGGTCATCATCCGGATTTAAATCCTTTGCCAATTGCGTCAGGCACCAGTCGTCGTAACTGAATTCGAGGGTCATCGAAACCGATTGTCCTTTCAGGTCAGATGGAATATAGCCATATTTCAGGTAAAGTTCCTTTTCAGGACGGATGTAGTCCATTGCCAGTTTTTTCGCAGCCTCATAGGCTTTCGGTACATCGTAATTCCGGATTCCTTTGACATAGGCATCTGCCAAAACTGACAAAGAATGGTAAGCAATCATGGGCGGATGTTCGCCTTCTACGCCGTCAAATTCCATGATCAAAAACCGGCCACTATGGTCGTAGCGTTCCAGAAAAGTCCGGATAAACTGCGAAGTTTTATCAGGATTAATAATTGTATAAAGCGGATGTAAAGCCCTGAAAGTATCCCAAAGCGAGAAATTCGTGTAATTGTCGAAATCGGTGGCAGTATATACTTTTCCATTGGTACTCCGGAATTTCCGGTCAACATCCATGAATATATTCGGATGGATCATCGAATGGTAAAGCGCTGTATAAAAGAGGATTTGCTCAGTTTGCGTTCCGCCTTCCACCTCAATTTTTGAGAGTTCTTTGTTCCAGTTTGCACGGGCATTTTCTCTGACCTGATCAAAATCCAAGTCAGGCATTTCAGATTCCAGATTTTTGCGCGCTCCATCAATACTCACCATCGAAATACCAACTTTCAGCAAAATGGATTCATCTGCTTTGGTATCGAACCGGAAAAATGCCTTGATATTTTCAGCTTTGACAGTATCCGGATTGCTTACTTCCGCATCATTCTGAGCAACTTCAAAACTCTTGAAAGGCTTTGAAAACCGGGCCACAAAATACACCCGCTTGTTGTTGCACCCTGAAATCTCGTCGCCTTTTACCGACAAAGTTCCGTTCTCCAGTTTCAGGAAAACTCCGGAAGCCGTTGATTCAGGAAAAGTGAACTGATACAATCCGGACCGGATTGTGGCAGTAATTTCGATGCTGATGTTTGAACTGTCCAGCCTAACTATGTAATAACCCGGCGTAGCTGTTTCGTTTTGATGCTGAAATCCGGCCGGGAAACCATTCAGAAAAGAATCCTTTCCGATAGTTGGCATGAATAAAATATCGCCTTGCGTTTCGCTTCCGCCACCAGCCATGCCGCTGAGGTGGGTCTGGCTGAAACCATAAATTGTTCCTGAGATTTTATTTTCAGCATACCTCAAATATGGTCCGGGCTGAATCATTCCACAGGGCAAAACCGGTCCCTGGAAAGTCTTTCCGCTGCCAACGGTTCCCACAAAGGGATTGACAAGGCTGGCGTAATCCTTCTCCTCAGATTTTTCTTGCAGGCAGCTTCCGAAGAGAATACAGGCAAAAACGAAACTTATAAATTGCGAAAATCTCATCATTCTTTCGATTTAAAGAGAATAGATTCAGGAACCGGCTGATAGCTGATTTCATCAGAACTGTAGGATAATGAAAGTACTTTTCCGCCACCTCCATTGAAATACTCAATACGAATGGCATGTCTTCCTTTTTCCAGATGGATGGTGTTGCTGAGTTCTTTTGCCCCGTGTTCACCGTCATTGTCGATGAAAAGGCGATCATTCAGATACATGTTGCTACCGTCGTTTGAAGTCAGGTAAAAAGTGTATTTTCCGGGTTTTTCGATCTGAATAAACGAATTGAAGCGCAGAACAATATCGTGTTTGGGAATATCCAATTTCGACAGGCCAAAGGCATAAACGCTGCCGTGCTCAGCAGGCTTCATTTTACTGAGATCAGGAACCTTGATAAACCGCCCGCGATAAAGTGTCCAGTTAATACCGTTCTTATTCGGATCAACGAAATTATATGCCATCTTAATCTGGTTACTGGAATGTGAACCTTCGGCAAAGGCCTGCGCCTTAATCACAGTATTTCCTGAAATTTCAATTGGTTTTTCATAAACCGGTGACGATTCATTCAGGTCTGATCCATCAATTGTATAACGAATTTTAGCGTTGGCATCAGTAGTGGTTAGCTGAATCAAAGGTTTGGTTCCATGTGCAAAAATGGTGTCCGCCGGACTGATCACAGGATTCGATAAATAAGGGCCGGTTGTGACTTTCTTCACGCCTGCCGAAGTAAATGAATAGGTACCCGAATCCAATTCGAAAACCGACCAATTATCTTCCCAGTATACAAAACGAATACCATCAGCATTCGAAGCTTTTTTATTGCCTTCCATCACCTTCTCTTTGTTCAAGGTTGGAACATAAACGGTGGCTGTGGTATTTGCAGGAATAGTTACTTTCCATGTAAACTTGTCCGGTTCAAGTTTCCACGCGCTTATAATTGTTCCGTAGATTGAATTGTACGAAGCAGCCAGTGAGGTCAGATCGCCCAAAACATAGGGCTTCATAATGATGTGCTTGAATGCCGGAGTTTCAGGATCGGCTTTGATACCGGCCAGATTCTCGTAATACCAGATGATCAGGTCGCCCAACAGCATCACATGGTTTCCCGAATTCATACCCGGGTCGCCATATTCGCCATTCCAAAGTTCCCAAATGGTTGTAGCACCCTGATCTACCATGAATCCCCAACCCGGATAAGTGGTGGTAGTTGCCAAAGCATAAGCCACATCAGCGTGACCGGAATTGGTCAAAGCCCGCATCAGCCATTGTCCGCCGATAATTCCATGCCCCACGTGCATACCGTTTTCGCTGATTGTTTTCTGAAGTAAATTATCCACGATTCTATCCTGATATTCTTCAGGAACCAGATCGAAGGCAAGCGCCAGAATGTTGGCTGTGCAGGTATTGTTGCTGTATTTCACCACATTTTTATCCAAAAACTTAGCATTGAAAGCAGCTTTCATTTCTTCCGCAGTTTTTAAATAGGCTGAAGCATCATCCGTTTTGCCAAGCAATCGGGCAAACTTTTCCATTAGCTTTAACTCATAGTAGAAATAAGCAGTCCCGATGTAATCGGCCCTTGTAATTCGATTCGGATCGTTTGAATTGGTAATTTGTAGTTCCTCCGGCGGAACACACCAGTCGCCATACGTATCTTTTGGCATGATTCCCTCATTCAGAAACTGGCTCATGTGAGCAATCCACTTTTGCATCGCCGGGTAATTGGTCTCGATTACTTTTTTATCGCCATACTGCGAATAAAGCATGTCAGAAGCAAACAGGAAAGTTCCCGGCCAGGTTGTATTATCGGTATAGAATGGCCAGTATGAAGGAGCCACATCGGAGATACTGCCACTCTCAAGCTGCGTATCACGAATATCGGTCACCCATTTGTTGTAAAGGCCTGAAATATTGAACACATAACTTTCGCCGGTGCATTCAGCAGACCGGTCGCCCAGCCAGCCATGTCGCTCGTCGCGCTGCGGACAGTCGGTCGGAATACTCCGGTAATTACCCCGGATTCCCCAATATGCATTTTTATACACCTGATTTATAATTGGATTGGAGGTGGCAAATGAGCCGGAAACTTCCAGCGCATCGTGTATCACTTTTCCTTTGATCGAATTCAGCGCAGGAACTCCGGGATAGCCAATCATCTCGACATACTGAAATCCGTGGTAGGTAAAACGCGGCTCCCACTTTTCTTCTCCATCGCCTTTCAAAATGTAAGTATCGGTAACTTCGGCAGTACGGATATTATCGAGGTACAAGGAGCCGTCGTCGTTCAGGCGCTCGGCAAACCGAAGCGTCACTTTATCACCTTTTTTTCCTTTCAACAGCAATTCACACCAGCCAACCATATTCTGACCCATGTCAAAAATACAAGTTCCGGGTTTAATTTCCTTTACTGAAACCGGCGCAACTTCCTCCATTATTTTCATCGGCTCGCTGGGTTGAGCTTCCAGTTTATCGCCCGGTTTTTCTACCAATTCAGCATTCATCCAGGCGGCATCATCGAAGCCGGATTTATTCCAATCCTTCAATTCCATGCGGGCATCGTAATATTCGCCATCGTATTCGCTATTCTTGCGAATAGGGCCATTGGTTGTCAGTTTCCAGGTTTCATCCGAAACTACGGTGGCGGTTGTTCCATCTTCAAATTCAATTTCCAACTGGCAAATCATTTTCGGGAAGCCATAGGATTTTGTTCGTTCCGTACCGCCTTCGCGCATACCGAAATAGCGACCATTTCCAAGGATTACACCAATCGTATTTTTATCTGCTTGTAAATGCTTTGTCACATCAAAAGTCATGTAGAAAGCACGTTTATCGTACTCTGTCAAGGCAGGTGCCAGAACCTGATCTCCAATTTTTTCGCCGTTCAGGTAAAGTTCAAACAAACCCAATCCTGAAATAAAAGCTGTAGCAGATTTTACTTTTTTATCCAGATTAAACTCATGCCTCAACATTCGTGCTGAAAGAATTTTATGCTTTGCAATTGGGTCATCAGTTCCAACGGCCTTATCCAGTCCGATCCATTTGGATTTCCAGTCCGATTCGTGCAATAATCCGGTAGTCCAGAATGCCGGTTCGCTTACATGTTCATCACCGTTCTGATCCCATATCCTTACTTTCCAGAAATAGGTGCGATTACTTTCAAGCGGTTTCCCTTCATAACCAATATGAATTGACTGATCCGCTGAAACTTTTTGGCTGTCCCAAACATCAGCAACATTTTCGTCCAGATTCTTCCGACTTGATGCAACCAAAACCTGCCAGGCCGACTGCGAAACTCCCCGCTGAGCGGATTCAGAAATCCAGCTGAACCTTGGCTTTTCGATATCTACACCCAACGGGTTTACTTTATATTCGCATTTTAAGTTGACAACACTAACCTGTGTTTTTTCCTTGCAGGAACTCAGGATCAGTGCTAAGATGAAAATTCTGAAAAGTGTTTTCATTGTATGTTTAGTTATATTGATATTCTTTGCCGTCAGCTTCAGCTGACGGTTAAATTAAAATATATCCAATGGCTTTAGCCTAAATCAATTGGGCTAAAGCCCGAACTTCTATCTTCTCATTGACCCGTTGACTGAAGTCAACGGCAATTGATACCTGCACCTTGAATTTGAATTTTATATCAGTGAAACAATACCGAAGCCGGAATCTTTTCCTTTTGCTTTCCAGGTGCCTGCCAGTTTACATATAAAGCTTTCGCCAATCCCATCTGGAAGTAATTTAACTGAAAGGAATGCCAGCCTTTTTCCAAAGCACGTTTGTTCCATTTCTCATCTTTTCCGTGACCACCATCGTTGTCGATCAGCAATTTATCATCGACAATCAGGTTACTTCCATCATTTGAACCGAGGAAGAAGGTGTAAACTCCACTGACCGGCACTTTCAGGTATCCTGAAAAGAAATAACCAAAAGCACGGTCGTCTTTAATAGCGTCGATACTGATTTCATTCATCGAACCTGTTTGAATGATCTTGTAGTTTTTCATATCAGAAACCGACATGCAATAACCTTCAAGGTATTCATATTTCAAGCCGGATTGTGGATTCTTTACCTCCATTGCAGGCTGAACCGACAATTTTTCGAAGTTCATGGTAGCCGGATAGCTCGGATTCTTGTCTTTGATGTAGCTTCTGGCTTTTAGGATCGATGTCTCTGTCACAACAATTGGGTTGCTGTAAAGAAGGGACGATTCGTTTGGATCAGAACCATCAGTAGTGTAGCGGATTACGGCATTATTATCTTCGCAAACCAAAGAAACTTCGGTTGTCGATAGAAAACTTTTTTCCTTGGAAACTATCTGCGGCATAGCCACGGATGAATATCCGGTGGTTTTTGGCCGGTCTTCAGTTTTACTTCCCCATTCCGGATTGGGTTTTTCAGCCATGGTGAAAACCAGATCGCCGCCATTCATGATTTCTTTGTGCCGGAGAAACGATTGGGTATATGCTTTGCCATTTAAAGCAGCCGATTGAATATATTTATTCTGAACACCTGCATTTTGAGCCTGAACGACGAAATTCTTTCCATTTTCGAGATGGATGGTCACTTTGCTGAAAAGCGGAGATCCGATGGTATAATAATCCAAACCGGGAGTTACCGGATAGAAACCCATCGAGCTCAAAACAAACCAGGCCGACATTTGACCGGCATCTTCATTTCCACACAATCCATCAGGCTGATCGGTATAAAGCGTTTCCAAAATTTGCCTTACCCGTTGCTGGGTTTTCCAGGGTTTGCCTACAAAATTGTATAAATAGGCCATGTTATGGCTGGGCTCATTTCCTTGTGCATACTGGCCAATCAATCCGGTTACATCCTGAAGATCAGCTTTACCGGATTCATTCTGTTTCGAAAAACAGGTATCCAGCCAATTCTCGAACTTCTGATCACCGCCCATAAGATCAATCAAACTGTTCAAATCATGCGGAACAAAAGTGCTGTACTGAAAAGCGTTCCCTTCGGTATAATGACCCGAAATCTTCATCGGATCAAATGGAGTCAGCCACTGGTAATCATTTCCTTTTGGCCGCATGAATCCGGCTTCCGGAGAAAAAACATTCCGGTAAAATTGTCCTTTCTGCGAATAAAAATGAAAATCGGCCTCGTTGTATGTTTTGGCCAATTGCGATACGCACCAGTCGTCGTAACAATATTCCAGTGTTTTGGAGACCGACTGGTTCTCATTGTCGTAAGGAATGAATCCCATATTTTTATAAACATCTTTTCCGGTGCGGTATCCTTCCGACAGCTTTTTCATTCCTTCATAGGCCAGATCGACGTCATAATCCCGGATTCCTTTGACCCAGGCATCGGCAATCACTGGCAATGAATGGTAGCCAATCATGGCAAATCCCTCATTTCCGCCAAATTCCATAATGGGCAGGTTTCCGAAATGCTGGTAGCGCTCAATAAAACTCCGGATGTATTGGTTCGTTCGTTTCTGATCGATGATGGTAAAAAGCGGATGCAAGGCCCTGAACGTATCCCAAAGTGAAAAAGTGGTGTAATTATCGAAACCATCGGCAGTATATATCTTGTGGTCGGTGCTGCAATACCGGCGGTCGAGGTCCATGTTGATGTTGGGATGAATATTTGCATGATAAAGAGCCGTGTAAAAAGTACGCTCCTGAACTTCTGTTCCGCCTTCCACCTCAATTTTTGACAGTTCGTCGTTCCAAAGCTGCCGGGCTTTTTCACGGATAGCTTCAAAATCCCAACCCGAAATTTCTTTCAGGTTGTTTTCAGCACCTGCAATATCCACTTTCGAGATGGCCACCTTCACCATCACGTCTTTGGTTTGTTTGGTATCGAAACTGAAAACAGCTTTGGCAGTTTTGCTTCCGACGGTTTGCTGATTGTCCTGAATCTGATCGTTGGAATAAAGCCCGCATGAAGAAAATGGTCTTGAAAATTCGGCCGCAAAATAAATGATGCGATCACCTTCGAGACTGCGGTGCGCATGACGGAACCCCACTATTTTAGAATCTGATATTTTCTGAATAACCAAACTGTCAACCTGATCATTGATTCCGTGTGTCAGGTCGAGGATAATGTTTCCTGAACCGGATTGACTGAAGGTATATTGATGCAAGCCAACATGTGCGCTGGCGGTGACTTCAGCTTTTATTCCGTCCTCCAGCATCACCGAATAATAGCCGGGTGAAGCGTTTTCCTGATCATGTGAAAAAGCAGAGCGGTAACCTGATTTAGAATCAGCAGGATCGCCCGGAGTCAGCTGAATTGCGCCGACTGATGGCATCAGCATAATATCTGCCCCACCTCCGGCACCGGTTCCGCTGAAGTGAATATGGCTAAAACCGATGATACTTTGATCCGAATAATGGTATCCGGAACAGCCGTCCCAGGTTGTCGTTCGGGTATCCGGACTAAGTTGAACCATTCCATGCGGTACGGTAGCTCCCGGAAAGGTATGTCCATGAAAATCAGTTCCGACAAAAACATTCACCAATTGGGTGTAATTCTTTTTCTGCTGGCAACCCGTGAAAAGAATCAGGAGGATAAAAAGTCGTGAATAGATATTCTTGATGTGCATAGTCAGTTTGTTAATGGCAAAGTGTTCTGTTTTGATTCAGCTTGATGTATAAAATTCAGGAATAATCTCCATTACCCGGCAAGGAATAATTTCCAAACCCAATCGACCAGTGTATGAACCAGAATGGCGGCAAATAGACTGTTTCCGCTTTTCCGGTAGGCCAAACCATAGCCCACTCCGGCAATTGCGGCTAAAGCAACATAGGTAATTTGTGTGGATAAAGTACCGGCATTATTCCAGTGCATGAGCCCGAAAGCCAAAGAAGAAATAACCAATGGAATCCATTTTTTGGAAAACATCTGATCCAGACCACGAAGCAGGATTCCTCTGAAAAAGAGCTCTTCGGGCAATGCAACCGTAAGAAAGAGCCCAACAAAATGAATAGTTAATTTAGGAATATCGTAAGATTCAGGAACCGTAAATTTCAGAAATCCGGTGATCAATCCTGGTGGAACAACAAATGCCATGATAATTGCCATTGCAATTAAAACAACACGGATATCTTTGAATTTTGGTACAAGATTAAAACCAATATCTGCACCACGATAACCTGACCAGCCAATTACGGCAATAACAGAAATGGCAATTGACCACCATCCGTAGCTGTCAATGCCAGCCGGTAAAAGCTCCAATGACCAGCGCAGATCGAAAGGAATCCAAAGCAATATCCAAAGCGCCAAATCAGACCAGGTCAAGGTAAATTCTATATTTTTGACTTGCTTAAATGTGCCCAATACCGCAAAAACGATTGCTGCGAAAATGACCGAATAATAAGGATCGAACTTAAATGTCAGTAGTCCCGGAAGTATAAAAAGAAGGGATATTCCGCCGGCAACGTAATTGAGCGAATTCTGGTCCCGATGCAGCCAATCGTTAAACTGCCGGGAGGCTTTTACTGAACCGAAGGCAAGCAAGATGCCCAATAAAGGCGAAAGACTTAAAACGTTTGCAGTTACTAAAGTAATGTCATTAGTTGATTCGACAATGGTAATACCATAAATTAATGCAGCTCCAACCAAAGTCCATATGATCCAAAGTATTCCAAATCTGTTCTTCATATCGATAATTTTTTAAGGAATATGCCGGTAGGACTCGCCCCAAACCAGCACTGCCACAGGGTATTTTGATTTTTTCAATTCAGAGTAATTCAATTCCAGATACTGATCATCTCCCCAAAATGGCAGCCTGTCCCAGACCGTGTGACCCATTTCAATTTCATGTCCGGGCATCACCAGTTTCGGATCAAAACCTTTCACAATCCTGAAAATATCAGTTGTCCAGGCATTGGGCATCAAAACATCAACCTGATGATTTTTCGAAACCTGATCGATCCATTCCCAATCCACCATAAAATCCCCTTCATTAATTTGGTCACCAATGTGGGCCAGGCTTATTCCTTCCGGAGTTTTTACCAGATAAACATTGTTATCAATCGACTTCATCTGATGACCAGGATAGACCACCAAATCCAGCGTATATTTTTTGAGTTTGAGTTTATGAGTTTTATCTACACTTCGCTCCAGATGAATTATCTGCGAAAAAATTGGCTCATCTTTCCATACCTGTTCCGGAGCGACAACCGGCAGTCCCAATTCAATGAACTTCTCAGCAACAGCTTTATCAGCATGATCCGGATGGCGGTGACTAATCAGCAGGACATCGCATTGTTTGGCCAGGCGGTCAATTTGATTGGGACTCATAGTAAAATCCGGAGATCCGGAAGTGATTCCACTCACCAAATCAAAGGCAATGGTTACCGATTTGGTTCGTGCGATGAAAGCCATGTTGTAGACTTTCCATATCTGAACACCTTTTTCAACTTTGGTGGTTTCCAATTCCTGAATTACCCGATCGACCCGTTCACGAAAAAACTCCTGAACAGGTTTCCGGTAAACGGCAAAATGCTCATGGAAGACGGCATCCATCAGTAATTTGGCCAATCCACGCTCCCTTATTTCAGGCAGAATGCCTGGTGGAAATTTGTAAAGAACAGCTGATACGGTATCTAAAAAAACTTTGGCTTGCCGGTCGAGGTAATCATTGTCTTTTTGGCTCAACTGCGGATCAGGTTTACCACCACCCTCCATTTTATCATACATCTGAGCGCTCAATTCACCTGCATTTCCTAAAAGGAAGCGCAGTAATAAGAGTATCAGGATTATACCTCGCATGGGTTTCTATTTTGCTTGATTTCGGCTCAACTCTTTCATTGCAAAATTTGGATACAACACATCGTGAACTTTTTCCACGATAATATCTTCAGGCAAATTAAAAGAAGCTTTGAGGCGTATATCTTTGGATGATGCCGCGATACGCACCTGATAGTCGCCCTGATCTGCAACCCATGCGCTGATTCCGCTCTGGAATGATGCAAGCGAACGGGCATCCAGTTCAAAAGTGAGTAGTTCACTTTCGCCAGGCTGCAGCAATTTCGTTTTGGCGAATCCTTTCAATTCCTGATCGGGTTTTTCAAGTCCGGCAGATGGCGCTGAAAGATAGAGCTGTACAACCTCTTTACCGGCAACCTTACCGGTATTCTTCACCATAAGGTGTACCTCCATTTTGAGGTGGAAGCTGGGATTGCTCAATTTCAGGTCGGTATAGTCGAAAGTTGTGTATGACAATCCGTAACCAAATTCATACGCAGTTGGTACTTTAAATGTATCGTAATAGCGGTACCCCACATAAATACCTTCTTTGTAAAAGGAGTTCACCGGATTGTCGGCAGGTTCGCCAGGAAAAGTACTCGCCGAAGGCACATCTTCATATTTCAAAGGAAAAGAATCCGGCAATTTTCCGGATGGATTAACTGCACCTTTCAGGACATCAACAATAGCATGGCCACCTTCCTGACCGGGCTGCCAGGCCACGAGAATTGCATCGGGATAATCGCGCCAGCTGGCTGTTTCGCATACTCCACCTACATTTAAAACGACCACCACTTTTTTTCCGGCAGCATGAAAAACTTCGCTCACGTTGCGAACCATGTCAATTTCATTTTGTGTAGTTGGCTGATAACCGTTTTCGTAGTTTTCACCACCACTGCGGCCAAGGGTAATTACAGCAACATCAGTAGCAGCAACTTGCTTAGCTATATCTGCTTTTGTTATTGGCAACTCATCGTGAAACGCAACCAGCCTTTTTTTGAAGTGACCAGGTGCTTTACCGTCTTTTATTCCGTTATCGGCCAGCATTTTAGGCGTATTAAACCAATTGGGAACCAAATTCTTTTCAAAAATATCGGCAATAAATGCAGTGTATGAATTCTCCAATTCTTTAGAGACCTGAAAGCCTGCGGACTTAAGCCCTTCGTTTACTGAAATTGCATATTTATTGCTTCGGATTCCACCGCTGCCAGTTCCGGCTTCGATCAAATAATAGCCAATCTTTCCGAATAGAGCCACACCCTTGACTTCCTTAAATGGCAGCGCACTGTTGTTGTTTTTAAGCAGAACCATACCTTCTCCAGCAGCCTCTCTGGCGAGTTTTGCATGAGCTTCCAGGTCAGGTTTCATCGAGGGTTTATAGCCTTTGGCTCGTGGCGAGTTGAGTTTAAGCTGCATGTTATAAACCAGGTTTTGGGCCAGAATATTTTCATCCAAAGATTTGTCTTTTAGGGCCGCCGTCAATTCGTTTACCTCATCCATATTGCCACTCATAAGCATGTTGTTTCCGGCTCTGACTTTTGCCACCGCGCTGCCGTAACCGTCAAAGTCGGTCATGAAAACACCATTGAAACCCCATTCTTTACGGGTAATATCATTGAGCAATTCAGGATTTTCAGCGGTATAGAAGCCATTCACCTTATTGTAAGAAGTCATGATTGCTGCTGGGTTGCCTTCTTTTACAGCTATTTCAAACCCGCGAAGGTAAATTTCGCGCAATGCCCGTTGACTGATCACTGCATTGTAAGTTCTCCGGTTTGTTTCCTGATTGTTGCCCAGAAAATGTTTCAAGGTGGCACCTATTCCTTGCGATTGAAGACCTTTTACCATGTAGGCAGAAAGCTTTCCGGAAAGCAAAGGATCTTCGGAATAGTACTCAAAGTTACGGCCACATTTTGGATCGCGGTGAAGATTTAATGCTGGCATCAAAACCAAATCATAATCGTACTCGAGCACTTCGTTACCAAAAGCTTTTCCGACTTCTTCAGCCAGTTCGGTATTCCAGGTAGCTGCCAGACAGGTTGAAGTCGGAAATGCAGTTGTATAGGAATATTCCGTTGCTCCGGCAGGATGTGGGTCTCGATTCAGTCCGGAAGGCCCATCTGTCAGCGCTGAAGATCCGATAGAAAGCCGGGGAATTACCATTTTTGAATTTTGGTTGGCGATGATAATACCGGTTCCCTGCTCCACATTTTTCTGATTGGCACCCGGTAGAAATTTCCCATCACCAACCGACATTCCAATCTTTTCATCAGGCGTCATCTCTGCAATAACCGATTCGATTATGTCTTTGCCTAACTGAGGTTCCCGTTGTTCTTTTCCGGCACAAGCCTGAATGAAAAGTTGAGCTGAAACCATGAACAGCCCTCCAATAAATAGATTTCTTAGTGTCATAAGTTTATAGTTTAATTTTTATTTGAGTCAGGAAATGCTTTGCTCATCTGTACCGAAATCCAGGTAATATAAATTGCCGATAAAGCGAATATGATGTGTACAAAAAATTTTCCGTAAATCAATTTGAATAATGAGAGTCCGGCTACATCCGCAGGTTTTTCAAAAAGGCCCAGTCGAATAAAAGCAACAACCATACACGACCAAACCAGCAGCAAAAACATATTCCGGATGATTTGGGATTTCCTCTGAAACCAGGCTGTTAAAATTGAAACCGCTGAGATCATCAGGAAAATCAGTAAAAAACTGGTTGAAAATGGGGAATTGCCCAATGTGTCAGGAAAAACGTCCTGCATCAAATCGATTGCGGCGTAGCAGAAAGTGAGTGTAATACCAATTTGCCATGCTGATGATGGAAATCGCATGACTGCAAGAATCATGATAAATCCATAAAATGCAAAATTGCTAAATATTTTAGCCAGATCAGCAAGGTTTAGCATTGAAAAATGGCCCTGATTACTGCTGTCGGCATCAACAATCGGATCTAAATAATCAGGCATGAACCAGAAAATGACAAGCACAAGAATAACGGTAACAACTAATTCTTTCCATACCAAGCCGGAAGTAAAAGTTGAGTCAGTGGGAGTAACTAACTGCTGAGAGATAATTTCCTTCCTACTGAGCCAAACAGCTATACCTAAACCTGCTCCAAAAAGCATTCCGAAGGTAAATTCCATGGCTTTCCACCAACTTTGGAAAATTACTTCCTTTGGCAGATGGCTACCCATTACCATCCAGAAGCCACCGAGTCCAAAACCTAATCCACCTCCTATCAAACCCCATACGACAATGCGGGCAATAATTTTAAAATCGGTTGCTTCGATTTTATATTTCAAAAAGACCAGCATTGCGATTGCACCTACCAGCAAAGCTCCCCAGGACTCCGGACGTGGTTTAGCCGGATCAGAAAAATAGATAACCATGGGCTGATTGATGAGTTTAAAACCAAGCAGCATTCCGGTCAAAAGCAATAGAAATGCAATTATTATAGTCTTTTTGGACAACTTGTGATAAAGTAATCCCAAGCCCAAAACGATACCTCCAAGCAAACCCCATATTGATCCTTTGACTGTTGTACCCAAAGTTCCCCACCACACGGTATCAGGATTTCTCAAAAAGCCCAAAGTTTGACCGTAAGTCATTTCACCGCCCATGCCGATTCCAACAGCACCAAAAATGACAAGTATGGAAGTTGCTTCAACCGAAAGGTCCAATAACATGGCTAAACTCAGAGCAACCAAAGCTCCCGGAATCATAGCGCCAAACGGGCCGCCACCAATGTAGCCGCGAAGTCCCCAGCCGAGCAGCATGGTAATTGATGGAAAAACAATGAACATCCACGGTGGATAATGCTTTTGTTTGATCATGTTGTGATTTAGATTAAGGTTTACAGAAGGGCTACAGGCAAATCATCCTGAATTTGTTTCAGTATCTCTATAACGAGAATGAAAGTTCCCGAAATGAATTCGGGATGACAATCATTCAGAAATTTGTATTAAAGATTTACAACTTCGCCGGTTATTGAAGACTGATATGCGGCATCAACGATATCAAGAATCAGCTGACCTTCAGCAAATCCGGGAACCGGTTGTTTTCTGGTCCTTATGCAATCCACATAATGTTCCATCTGACGGGTGTACATGGCTTGTTCACAATGTTCAGTTCGGACAGGCAACTTTGCATCAAATTTGCCTGGAATTCCGCCCACTTTGTATTTCAGGTAGGTTGGAAATACATTGGCATATCCTTTGGTTCCATACAAACCTGTAGCTGCTTCGGGACCGTCCATGTGAGGTTGCCACCAGCCGCTTTCGATGATCGATTCGGTTCCGTTATCCCAGGAAATCATGATTATTCCGGAATCATCCACATCATAGTTCCCGTAATGAGTTCCGATTTTAGCATATACCTTTGTTGGTTTCGGATCACCCAGAATATAACGGACCGTATCAATGGCATGAACACCCATATCGGCCAAAGCACCGCCACCAGCCAGTTCCTTTTGAGAGAACCAACCTGCAGGACCCCAATTCTCATGGATTCCGTAGCCTTTTGTTTTAACGATTTTACCCATTTGTCCGGCATCAACCACATCTTTCACATAGTTGACATCGGTATCGAACCGCCACATGTGACCAACCATGACCAATTTATTGCCGGCATCAGCTGCTTCCCTGATGGTTAAACCTTCTTCGGCACTCATCGCCATGGGTTTTTCAAGGAATACATCTTTCCCGTTATTCAGGAATTCGATGGCAAACGGGGCATGAAACTTATTGGGAGTTCCAATGACTACGGCATCAATATCGTTGCGGTTATAGAGCGTTGAAACATCAGTCGTTGCTTCCTTAATGTTATATTTATCGGCAAATGCCTGAGCAGCTTCGATTGGAAGACCAACCACTGCAACCACTTCAACATTGGGTATGGCCTGAAGTCCGCGAACATGGTAATTGGCAATGTAGCCACAGCCAATAACTGCTACTTTGATGTGTTTCATAATATTATTGTCTTTGAATATTAATTTGGGGTACGTCATTAAAGAAAGAGGCTGTCTCAAAAGCACAAATTACTCTCCGAATTCGTCACCCCGAATTTATTTCGGGTCCTGACATTCATTAAGTTGGGATCCTGAAACAAGTTCAGGATGACTTGGTCGAAGTACTTTGAGACAGCCTCATATAAAATGAACTAAACGAATTGATTGATCAGGAATTAAAGATTTTCAGCATTATCATAAACCTTCCGGATTGAAGCTGCAACCAAATCCATATCAGCTTTGGTTCCCATGAGGATTTTATGATGGATACAGGCAGATCCTTCGTAGTGAATCTTATCGCAAACTGGTAACTCAAACCGTTCCGGATTAATTGCTGCCCAGTATTCTTCTGACAGTTTGTGACGTGCAGGTTTGGTATGTGGTACATATAAGGAGCATTTATTCAGCGGGGTATAGCTTGCTCCAACTTCAATTCCGAGTTCAGCAGTTAATGCTGCCCTGAATTTCTGGACTGGCAATCCTTTGAATTCAGCCTGATTGTACCGGAAAGCAAAATTGAAATAGGCTTCCTTGGTTTCCCTTTTATCGCGCCTCATTGGCATTACGCCGGGAATGGATTCCAAAAGTGAACTCAGGTAAATCCCATTTTCATCTCTCACCTTATTTTGTGCCGGCAATCTTTTCAGACCTTCAACTAAAATGGCAGCCTGAAATTCGGTGATCCGGTAATTTCCGGATTGATAGAAATTTCCGGCATCAAAATATACTCCTTCGCCTTTGTCAGCTTTTGATGCACTTTCAGGCTCAGGTCTTCTGCCGCAATTGCGAAGTGCATCCAATTTTTCGTACAATTCGAAATTACTTGTAATTACGGAACCACCTTCTCCAGCTGTTAAATGTTTCGACAACTGATAGCTGAAGCTTCCGATATCACCGATACTTCCGGCCTTTTTACCATTCCATTCACCACCGTGTTTGTGAGCGCAGTCTTCGATTACCCAAAGATTATGCTTTTTTGCAATCCGCATAATTTCGTCCATATCAGCAAAACTTCCGTAGAGATGAACCGGAATAATTGCTTTGGTGCGTGGAGTTATTGCTTTTTCAACTTCTTTGGTATCAATGCACCAGGTATCCTCACAAACATCGACTAAAACAGGAGTTGCATTTACGTCCAGAATGGTTGCTGCAGTAGCCTGCCAGGTCAGACCCGGAAGGATAACTTCATCGCCGATACCAATACCGCAGGCTTCAAGCGCCATCTGTAAAGTAACGGTACCATTTGCTGCTGCAATGGCATACTTTGCGCCGGTAAATTCAGCAAAGCTTTTATTAAATTCGAGTTCTTTCGGGCCGTTGTACGACCAGACTCCGCTATTCAAAACTTCAAGTATCGCTTTTTCTTCTTTTTCGTCCCAAACCGGCCATTTTGGCCAGGGATTCACTTTGGTGTCACGAACAGGTGAACCTCCAAGTACTGCTAATTTTGTCATTCTATTGAATTTAGTGGTTTTAGAAATTTCTTTTTTTGATTGATTTTATTTTAAATTGTGGTTGCTTTTCGGAAAGTGAAAAATTCCTTCAAGGTGACCGTTTTGTTTTGAATCAGGGGTTTGGCCCAAAAACTAATACTAAAAATGTAACTTAGGGTAATAAATACAAATGACATTCCGCCTCTTAATCCGATCGCATCGCCCAGAACGCCAACAATCAGCGGCACAACCGCACCACCAATAATGCCCGAACACAATATTCCGGAGAAAGCTCCGTGATTATCTTTCAATGAGTTGAGTGCCAGCGAAAAAACGACTGACCACATTACCGAAGCAAAAAAGCCAACTCCAATAAAGGCATAATAAGCAGTCATTCCGGTGCTTGTGATTAATGCTGTTGCCAAACAAATCATGGCTGCAACTGAAAAGATTCTCAGTACCAGTTTACTATCCATTAATTTCAATAATCCCAATCCAAGGAAGCACCCAATGGTCAGGAATCCCCAAAACCATGAGGTGGCACCAGCACCTTCCACTTCGGCATTCATTCCGTGATATTCTTCCAGAAATTTAGAAATCCAGCTTGCAACACCTTGCTCAGTACCTACATAAGCAAATATTCCGAAGAAAAACAGGATGACATACTTGTTTTTAAGCAACTCTTTGATCGTATCAAAACTGCCTACTTTTTCCTCTTCGTTGAGTTCGACTTTCGGGAACCTTGACAACATGATTACCAGCACCATGGCTACTGATACCATACCAAAAATCCAGTAAACTGATACCCATTTCAGATTTTCGGGAACCAGACTATCTAAAGTTGAAAGAAGCAAATTGGAAGTATTTCCGGCAGAGAGGTTGGTAACCAGATACGAATACATGAGCGGACTCAAATAAGAAGCTCCTCCAAAAAACAACTGGGCAAGTACAGAAGTAAATGCGAAATTTTCTTCACCACCTGAAACCCTGAGCAGCGGATTAATTGCTACCTGAAGAATCGCCATTCCCATACCGATCAGGAACAGTGAAATCAGGTAAACACCAAAACCCGGAAAGAATGAGAACAAGAAAGCGCCAATTGTCGCTAACAGAAAGGCTCCGGTAATCACCTTCTTTTCTTTATATCGTTCGGTTAATATTCCCGCCGGAATTGACATAACTCCGTAAGCAATAAAAAAAGAGAAATTAAGGAGGCCGGCCATCCCTTTGCTGACGCTGAAACCCTTGATTACTTCAGGAATTAATGGGCCAATTATATTGGTAAGGAACGAGATGACAAAAAAGATAAAAAAGATAAGTATGACAATGAAATAGTTTTTCTTCATGGGTCGTTATTAAATGACGTTTTTAAAAATCAGCGATGCGGCGCCCAGGCAACCCGCACTATTTCCAAGGGTTGCTCCAACAATATCTGTAAATCTGGAACAATCGGGCATCACATAACTGAAAGCTGACTTTTTAATCATGTCGATATAAAACTGACCTGCTTCGGAAATTCCGCCACCAATAATTACTTTCTGAGGTGCAAACGTATTCATGAAACCAGCGATGGCATGGCCCAGATAATCAGTGTGCTCCTGCATACATTCTACTGCTGCAGGTTCATTATCCAGAAATTTCTCAACAATGTAATGTCCGTTAATTTCGTCCGGACTTTTTCCTGAACGCTGAGCATACTGGCTGATCAGCGCATTGGTCGAAGCATAAGCTTCGAGGCAACCTCTTCCACCGCAATTGCAATCGATTCCTTTATGATCGATGGTTACATGGCCCATTTCTGTACCGCGGTTTTTATAACCTCCATACAATTGTCCATTCATAATGATGGCACCGCCGATACCTGTTCCGACGGTTAAAAAGATTACATCGGTACAACCTTTTGCGGCTCCGTAAACGGCCTCTCCAAGTCCCATCACATTGGCATCATTATCCACCAGAACAGGTAATCCGAATTCTGCTGAATACATACCCGAAAGGTCAATATTTTCCCAGCGATCCAGGTTGTCGGCTCCTCCATGAACTATTCCTCCGTCAACAATTCCAGGAGATCCAAATCCAATTCCGGTTACTGAAACCTTAATTTCTGCGGCTTTTTCGATTACCTTCCGAATGGCTTTACTCACAGTTTCCAGAATATCTTCGCGTGAAATTTTTCCACCAATGGCCAGTTTATCATCAAACAGAATATCACCATTTTCTGAAACCAGGGCAAACTTCACAAAAGTTCCACCCAAATCAATTCCTACCGCGTATCTCGTATTTTCCATCCTATTTTAGTTAAGGGTTATTTTATCAACATTCCAGCCTCTTACTTCAATCACCGGTTTTTCACCTTTAAAATCAGAAAGGAAGAATTGTGCGTCATAAGTCCGCTCTTCTCCGGGCAAGATGGTCACATAATTATCGTTCCAGTAAACCGGAAGAACAGGCAATTTACTCTGCAGATCAAGAACATCAAGGAAATTAAAGAAAGCTATTGACGCGCTGGTGTTTTTAACTTTCAGGATAATCTTACCAAACTGATCGTCTTTGGTATACAGGTAGTCAAAATCGAGTTTTACTTTGGGTAACTTATCCAAAGCTTTATAATCGGCAAACTGACTGGTTGGAGTATAGAATGGCCATTCCAGCTTTTTTGCAGCTACATAATCCAGCACATCTTTTTTTGTTGAAAGCCAGTAAATGCTGTTATCGACCTCTTTATTATCCTGATTATAAATCCTTAAATCGAGGAAATATACCGGGGTGAGATTTTTAATCTCCGGAAGTTTGTAAATGAATTTCGAAATATTTGATGGAATATCGCCCACCCATTGGTCGGCAAAAATTTCTTTTGAATTAATATCAAAAATCCTGATTTTAACAGTGAGGTTTTTTGCATCATTTAAGTCTTCGTTGCCCAGAAAGATATCGTCGAAACCATAACGATAGATGGCATGAAGCGGTGTGCAGGCCTTTTTAACGCCGTAAAACGAACCGTTAGGCTGAAGATAAGTGTCGTACAACTGCCAGATCAGCTTCGGCCAGGCCGAATTCAGCTGCCATTGAACCAGTCCTGTGCTTTTAGGTTTGTGGGCGATAAATGCCTCAAACTGCGGACGCATGATTTCATAATTGTTTACCTGCGCTTTGTATGCAAAATCTTCAACATTCGTTGACTTTCCGTATCGCTCGTTAATGGCGCTGATATCGCGGTCGAGCGAGGTAAACTGGTTGCGGCCGGTATGGTATTCCCAGTATTTTTTGTCGATTGGCCAAAGCGCTTCCTCAGGCATCATTTTTTTCAGCGAGGCCAAAGGAGCAATAGCTGCACCCGGACAGGTTTCTGTATTAAAACCATAAGCTCCGCCGAGCATGGTATCGGTATACCAGTAATGAGGTGGGGTCCAGGCATAAGGGCCTAACATTTTCATGCCGGTAGGGCCGCTGATATCGCTCACCAGCGGTACTTCTGCAACAATTTTATTGTTTTCAGTACCTGCACCACCTGCCGAAGTTGAATAGGGCCGCGAAGTATCGTATTTTTCGAATAATTCAACATATTTTCTTTCCAGATCAGGATGCGGAAGTTTGTCGCTTCCCATCATCCACACATAAATACTGGGGTGGTTTCTCAACCACAGCATCTGGTCTTTCCACATATCGGCCAGTAATTGGATATCTTCAGGAGTAACGGCACCACCATATTTTTCATGGCAGGGTTTGTTCAGATATTCCTCCCATTCCCAGATGCAATTCCAGCCGATCATGACCAAAATGCCGTATTCGTCACATAGATTGTACAAATCTTCGTCTTTGCCCCAAAAGCCTTCGCAACGGATGCTGTTCAAACCCATGTGGCGGATATAGCGCATTTGTGCTTCAACTGATTTTCGTGTATCGCGCAGAAAAATATCATCGGCCCAGCCACCACCTTTGGGCATCACAAATTTGCCGTTTATTTCAAAGACTCTGTTTTTATCTTCATTAAGGTGGCTGCGTATTTCACGAATCCCGTATTTCTTCTCAATCTGATCAATTACCTGGTTGTCAGCAATGAATTCGGTGGTCAGCTTGTACATTTTTGCCTGTCCCATGCCGTTTGGCCACCAGAGTTCAACATTTTTTACTGAAAGTTGGGGAAATTCGGTAGGATCGAACTTGCATGAAAGGGTTTCATTGGCATTAACGGTTACTTTCTTCTCAACCGAACCAATCTCGTAATTCACCCTTACAGACCCGCTAACCGGTTTGTCGCTGCTATTTACGATCTCAGCCTGAACAAATAGTTCAGCTGCACTTTTTGAAACGGTATCTACTTTTGAATAAACGAAAGGACTTCGTATTTTAATTCCGTCATTGATTTCAAGAAAAACTTCACGAAAGATTCCCATGCTGCGATCGGTTGGAAGTGGATTCCAATCGCAAAAACCTAGAAAATACTCACCATTGGCATATTGTGTGATTTTTAGTGCTATTGTATTTTCACCCTCTTTAATAAATTGATTGATATTAAATGAAAACATCCGGTAAGTTCCGGCAAATTTTTCGCTCCCGACTATCTTTTCCCCATTTATCCATAGATCAGCACGATTGCTGATTCCGTTAAACCTGAGCGATACAATTTTCTTCAAATCAGCCGCTGCAATATTAAAGGTTGTCCTGTACCACCATGGTTTCTGGAATTGGATAGGATCCATATTCTTCATGTTAATACCAAACGTTGGATCTTCGATGACCTTGTGGGTAGCCAGGCTTCCCAAAACAGTTCCTGGGACATCGGCTTCGAACCAGGATTTCGTATCGAATCCGTTTTTGGAAATCGAAGCATCATCGGTGCCATTGAGCTTGTCCTGAGCTTGCATTTTCCAACTAATGGTTAAAGATTCTACCTTTGATGTGACCTGAGTAGCCGGCTTACTGCAGGAAACCATGCACAGAATTGGCAGAATCAAAACGAACAACGCGATAGTTGATTTTAATTGATGTTTCATAATCTGGTATTTTGGAGTTTTAAGAATTGGAAGAGGCCGTTCATATTTTGATTTCTTAATGAATTAAAATTGCCTGATATATTAACAAAGAAAAAAAAATTGAGCAATAATAACTTCCGGTATTTTATTCTTTTTGCATTTTATCTTAACCGTTTTATCTTCATTTTAAATCCAAAACAGCCAAATAGGTTAAGATTCTTAGATTACATCATGGTATCTATTTGTTTTAAGATTTTTTGGAGATTTACTTCAAAATGATTTTTTACTTTTCGACTTTTCATTCAACACAAACATATAACGAGGAAAATTCAGTTTGTGTTTCAGTTCAGATTTTACTCAACTTGAAACATGAATAGGTCTTTAATTAAAAAAAAATGAGGCGATCATCCGAAAACGATTGCCTCATTTTATATAAAAACGCAAACCTGTAAGCCGGGTTCTGTATCCGCCTTTCGACGAGTCCCTATCATTTATCTTGCCAGCTTATCACTAAGCTGATCGAGCAGCCTACCCCTCACGACTTCCGAAGAATCAAAACGGGCCGTTCTGTATTCCCCCGAGTCCTCGGGGGAAAATCATGATATATTTGGCTTTGCAACCCGCAAGTGGTACGGCCGGCGATGTTGCCACCGTCGCCGGTGAGCTTTTGCCTCACCTTTTCACCCGTTCCCGGTCGAGACGCATCAAAACCAGGTGGTCATTTTCTGTTACCATACTGCAAGCTTTCACCCGCCTTCCAATTAAGAAGTACGATGCCCTGTGTTGCCCGGACTTTCCTCCCCGATTTCCCGGGGCGATAGAGCGGTTTGCGTGGCAAAGGTAGCATATTCTGTAAACAAATGGAGGGGTCGGTAGTTGTCATATAGGTAGAGACGCACGGCCGTGCGTCTCTACCTATGCAATATCATTTTTATGCGTTTTTCAGGATCACCATGGTAGCTCCGTAGCCGTATTCCTTAAAACTGGCATCCTGAAAATAGTATTTTTTGTACTTGGTTGTGAGTTCTTTCCGGAGTTCCTGTTTGAGCGTACCATTTCCTATTCCATGAATAAAAACAATTCGCCGGGTACCGTTCACAATGGCTGTTTCCAATTCATTCCGAAAACGACCAATCTGAACCTCAAGCATTTCGTGATTAGCCATGCCGTTCGTATCTTCAAGCAATTCCTGAATGTGCAGATCAATTTCAACCAGATCGGGCGAAACGATTCGTTTCACGATAACTTTCGGTTCATCTTTGTCCTGAGACTTTTGGGTCAGATCGCTCTCGCTCAGCTTGGCCATTTCGTTTTTCAAATCAGGCTCGAGCAGCGAATAAATGATCACATTCTGAGTAAAATATTTCGTTTTTTCGTAGCTACCCAAACGATAAAATTTTGTTGGATTTAAACGCAGGCTTTTGACCACAGGATTTTCAAGCTTTGCCGATTCTTCCCTGAAAAATAAAAGTTGAAACTGAAATTCAGGCAAATCACTCAGATCGAAACGACTGAAACTTTCCAGATACCGTTTGCTGTTCGGATTCATTTTCCCTGACTCAACACTTTTAAAAACCTTATCTTTCAGGTGACTGTAATTATAAAGCACAAAATTATTACTGTCGTTCAACAGGTAAATCTTAAGTTCGCCTTCCACCGGATTTGCCTCATCCTGGGGAACACAGGCAAAAAACAGTACAGGTGCATCTTTCCCTGCAACATATTTTGGTTCAGCAACCGGCAATTCTTTTTTCACAGGTGCTTCCTCTGCCTTAACTGAAGCCCGGATGGCATTGGAGCGCCTTTGAGGATTCATCGAAAGGGTATCATCAACAATCACCACCTGGCTAATCAGTATTGGAACCTCAAATCCATTTTCATCTTCAACGCTCACCATCGTCTTGTTGATCACCGACTTCACTATGCCGCCACCTACTGCGTTTAAAAACCTTACCTTATCTCCTGATTTGATCATTTTCTAAAATTTTGCACAAAACTACGATAATAGATACAAGACACAAGATTTTATTATTTTTGGCCAACGGAAACCTATGGAAAATAATCTGCTTGAACAGGTAACCGGAATTTCGATGGATGAATATGCCTACGATTTACCGGATGAAAAAATTGCAAAATATCCTCTCTCGGAGCGCGATCAATCGAAACTGCTGGTATGGAAGAATGGACAGATTCAGGATGAACAGTTCCGGAATCTGTCTGAATTTCTGCCTACCGGAAGTTTACTGATTTTCAATAATACCAAGGTAATCCGCGCCCGTCTTCATTTTCAGAAGGAGACCGGTGCCCGGATTGAAATTTTCTGCCTCGATCCGTTTGAACCAGCCGACTACCAGATTTCTTTTCAATCGACAAAATCATGCATTTGGAAATGCATGATCGGCAATCAGAAAAAGTGGAAAGGTGAACGCTTACTAAAAACCATCCGGATTGATGGCACCGAAATTGAACTCTGTGCTGAACAAACTGATCCGGAAAAGAATAAAAGTCTGATCCGGTTTAGCTGGAATAATCCGGATTTTGAATTCTCACGAATCATCGAACAGGCTGGTTCGCTGCCCATTCCACCCTATCTGAACCGCGAAACAGAGTCGAGTGATTTGGAACGTTACCAAACCGTATATTCCAAGATTAAAGGTTCGGTTGCTGCACCAACTGCAGGACTTCACTTTACGGAAAAAGTCCTTGGTCATTTGGAAAAAGATGGCCATGAACTGGCAGAATTGACGCTTCACGTCGGCGCCGGAACTTTTCAACCGGTAAAAAGCGAAACGATTTCTGATCATGAAATGCATTCCGAACATTTTTACATTACCCGTGATTTCCTGAATAAACTCACACATCACTCCGGAAAGAAAATTGCAGTCGGAACCACTTCGGTCCGGACACTTGAAAGTCTTTACTGGCTTGGAGTTCAGGCACACGAAAACCCTGAAATAAATATTGGAAATTTGAAAGTGTCGCAATGGGAAGCCTATCAAAAGCAAAGATCCCTGATTTCGGCCAACGATGCACTACTTTCGTTACTGAAGTTGCTTAACCGAAACCAGACCGATTATTTATCGGCATCCACTCAAATCATCATTGCACCGGGCTATCAATTCAGGATAATCGACGGAATGATCACCAATTTTCATCAGCCTAAAAGCACATTGCTTTTACTCATTTCGGCGTATCTGGGTGAAGATTGGCGAAAGATATACGATCACGCTTTGGCAAATAACTACCGATTTTTGAGTTATGGTGATAGCAATTTATATTTGAAAAAGTAAAGGACTGAAGATGGTTCAATGGTTAGTCGGCCAATTTCAAACTGAATGGTTGAATAACCCTGCATTAACAATAAAACCATTCAACAATCTTACCATTAAACCATTTAAACGAAGTTTACAAGTTCGAAAATTTTATAAATTCCTGCCGCTAAAAGCATTGAAACCGGAATGGTCAAAATCCATGCATATAGTAAATTCACCGTAACTCCCCAGCGAACAGCAGAGACACGCTTTGTTAATCCGACACCCATGATTGCTCCGGTAATGGTATGAGTTGTGCTAACTGGGATACCAAATGCTTCAGTGCCAAACAGCATCAAGGCTCCTGCCCCCTCGGCTGCAACTCCATCAAACGGAGTAAGTTTGGTGATTTTACTTCCCATTGTTTTCACAATTCTCCAGCCCCCCATTAAAGTTCCTGCAGCGATAGAGGCATGGCACCCGATTACAATCCAGAATGGAATTGTGTCAATTTTACCATTTTCAGTAAATGTAATATTTGCCCAGTCAGGTATTTGAGAAGGATCTACTGAATGAAAAAACACGAGAATAGCTGCTGTAATAATACCCATTACTTTTTGGGCATCATTCCCTCCATGACCTAAACTAAACATGGCCGATGAAAACAGCTGTCCAACTTTAAACCACCGTTTCATTCTGAAAGGATTAAAACTTTTAAAAATCCATAACATGGCGACCGATAGCAAATAGGAAAGTACCATCCCAATCATTGGTGCGAGAAAAATAAATGCGGCAATTTTTATGATTTTTCCGGAATGAACAACCTCCCAACCACCAAAGGCAATTGCAGCACCGGCAAAACCACCAACAAGGGTATGTGATGAACTTGAAGGAATTCCCAAATACCAGGTCAGTAAATTCCAGATAATAGCTGCAATTATACCAGCCAATATGACTTGTAGGGTAATAAAATCAGTATTTACAACTTTAGCGATTGTGTCAACGATATGAAGTTTAAAAACTAAAAAGGCAACCAAATTAAAAAATGCTGCCCATATTACGGCCTGTACAGGTGTCAGTACTTTTGTTGAAACAACAGTTGCAATTGAGTTTGCTGCATCGTGAAAACCATTGATGTAATCAAAAATAAAAGCAAGGATAATGATAACGATTAATAATGTAAACATAGCCTGAAATAAAGAGTTTAGAAATTAAAAACTGATTCTGAATCAGGCGTATTTTACCAGAATGGTTTTCACAACATCCGAAACATCTTCAATTTTATTGGCAATTTTTTCAATATTCTGAAGTATTTCTTTTTGTTTGATCAGTTCAATCGGGTCTTTTTCGTTTTCAAAAAGGCTTGAAATAGCCATACGATAAAATTCATCCACACGGCTTTCCAATTTATTCAGTTCTTTGCAGGCTTTCATAACTTGTTGATAATTTCTAAAATCATGAAGACCACCAACAGCAACTTTAATTTGAAGACATCCTTTATGAATTATGGCAACCATTTCCTTCATGTAGGTACTGAAATTGGTGCATCGATAAAGTTCAACCTTTCCAGACAAACCATAAATCAAATCTACAACATCATCAATTTTTGAAGTTAATTCACTTATATCTTCTCGGTCAAAAGGTGTAATGAATGTGTGATTTAACGAATCAAAAATCTGATTGGTAAATTCATCACCCTTCTTTTCTAATGCTTTGATCGTTAACCCTATTGCTCTTCTTTCCTCCAACTCCGTAGAATTGATTAGTTTTTCCAGAGCCGCTGAAGCTTCAATGGCATTCTCCGCTGCCTGATTAAACATGGCATAAAATTTCGTTTCTTTTGGAACAAAGAACTTAAGTAAACCGGTTAAATTCATATCATTTGTTTTAATGAAAATTCAATTTGAAAAATTCGCAACAAAGATGCAAATAAGAATTACTTCAGAACTACGAACTTTAATATAAATGTAATATTAACCCTAATATTTAATCGTTTTGTAATATTCTTACAGCAACAGCAATTTATGAATTGACAATGCATCAAAAAATCCTGCAAGCAAAAATAAAATGACAAATATCAACCAGCAGATCGGTTTCCATTCACTCAGAATTATTACTTTTGCGGACAACAAAATGAATGCATAGGCGTTTTAGCTGCATTACTTTGAATTGATTATTCATTTAAATACATCGACTGTGTTTTTTCTCGGACTATTATCAACACCATTGCCTTATCTGTTGCTGGCCGCATTTTATTTTTTCGGCTTCGCTATGGGTTTGTTCAATAATAGCAACGGAGAAGAATCTAAAGAGGCAACTGTTTCAGTCACCATACCGGCAGATGTAAAAGCAAACACAAACGATCAGCCTACTTTTTATTATCAAACATACCAGGACAACTTTCAGTCTCAAACTGCCTCCGGCATTCTGACTGAAGATCAGGAGTCCATAATTTCACCCGATACCGGAACAAATCCATTTCAATTCAGGAACACTCAGGTTCATGAATTTCTGCACTCCGGTTTTCAATTCTCCCGCCCTCCCCCATCAGCTTGCTAAATTAGAAAGTTTGCACATTTTTTATTCTGAATAGGTTGCAATTCCTGAGGATTCAGGTCAATCGGCATTGTATCTTATCTTGTGCAGATTAGTTTTTCATTAGCAATCCTGATAAAGATATATTTATGATAGGGGTGATAGGAATCAGCTACAAAACAGCGCCACTCGAGATTCGCGAAAATTTTTCATTTGCAAAAGAAGAAATAGTTCCGTTTTCAGAACTGCTTCAACAGGAAACCGAGATTTCAGATTTGGTACTTATTTCAACTTGCAACCGCACAGAGATTTATTTTTCACAGAATGTTCACGACAGTCAGACCGCATTTGAGTTAGTGTACGAGGTGATCAAAAAATTCAAGGGAATAACTGATCATTGCTGGCATTACTTTTACCACCGTTCCAATACCGGTGCTGTGCGTCATTTATTCGAAGTGAGTTCCGGTTTGGATTCGCTCATCATCGGCGAAGATCAGATTATTGGTCAGGTAAAGGATGCCTACGTGACTTGTACCGAATTGGCCTTGACCGATGCTGTTCTGATGCGTCTTTTCCAGAAATCATTTGAAGCAGGAAAACGTGTTCGCTCTGAAACCGGGATAAAACTGGGAATTACTTCGGTAAGCAGCGCTGCAGTGGAAATGTGCTCGTGTTTGCTTGACGGGGTAAGCGACAAAAGCGTTCTCCTCGTCGGTGCCGGTGAAACCGGAAATCTGGCTTTACAAAACATACATAAGAAAGGTGTAAAACAAATTGCAGTAACCAACCGCACCATCGAAAAAGCCGAAAAGACTGCCACTAAATACAAAGGAAAAACAATCCCTTTCGAATCGTTTGATAAATATTTGCACGGCTTTGACATCGTAATGATTGCGACTTCATCGCCAAAACCTATCATCACCGCCGAAATGGTGAACCATAACCTGCTGATCAGGCCAGGCCACAAACAGGTATACATCGATTTGTCAGTTCCCCGAAACATCGAGAGTGCTGTCGGTGAAATCGATGGCATCGAATTACTTGGTGTTGACGACCTTCAGGAAATCGTGAATCAAACGACCGAAAAAAAGAAGGAAAGCGCAGAAAAAGCAAAGTTTATCATCGACGAAGTTGTCAGTGATTTCTCTGAATGGCTGGCCAGCCGCTCACTTCGTCCGGCCATAAACACCATAACTACAAATATTCAGGCCGTAAATCTGGAAGAAATGACCACCTACCGAAAGGTAAATACTCCGGAAATGCAGGAAATTATTGATGATTACGCGAAACATCTTACCCAACGGTACACCCGCTTGCTGATTAAAAATCTCAAGGATTTGACCGACAACGGGAAAAACGTTGATTCGCTGAAAATAATCAACGATTTATTTAATTTCGCCTAAATTAATTTCGCAGCATTCCGGCTTAGGTTTGCTTTTTATCGATTAGAATGAAAAAAACGATACGCATCGGCACCCGTGGAAGCCAACTCGCTCTTTATCAGGCAAAAAAAGTTAAAGCCACACTCGAAAAAATCTTTCCTGACTTACAGGTTGATCTGAAAATAATAAAAACAAAAGGTGATAAAATTCTGGATGTTGCACTTTCAAAAATCGGCGACAAAGGTTTGTTCACCAAAGAAATTGAAAACGAGCTGATAGACGGATCGGTTGATCTGGCTGTACACAGTTTAAAAGATTTACCTACCACTTTGCCCGAAGGCTTGAAATTAGGAGCCGTTCTGGAACGTGGAGAATTCCGCGATGCGCTGGTCAGTTTGAACGGCAAAAAGCTTGCTGATCTTAAACCAGGTGATGTGATTGCAACGTCCAGTTTGCGCAGGATTGCCGGACTTCTGAAAATAAACGATCAAATCATAATCAAAGATATTCGTGGAAATGTCAATTCACGCCTCCAGAAAATGGAAGAAGGTTACTGCGATGCCATGATCATGGCTGCTGCCGGACTTCAACGCCTTGGACTTGAAAGTTACATCACTGAAATCATCGATCCTGAGCTGCTTATGCCAGCGGTAAGTCAGGGCGCCATTGCCATTGAAACCCGGCTGAATGATCCTGAAATCGATCTGCTGATGGAAAAACTGAATCATACAGAAACATGGAATACGGTGATTGCTGAACGTGCTTTTCTGGCGCACCTTCAGGGAGGCTGCCAGGTTCCGCTCGGATGTTATTCAAAAATCAAAGATGGGATTCTGGAAATGAGCGGATTTGTGGCTTCGGTGGATGGAAAACAATACATCAGGGAAGACATTTCAGGAGACCTGTTAAACGGTAAAGAAATAGGAGTTGAATTAGGCGAAAAAATGCTCAAAAAAGGTGCAGGAGAAATCCTGGATCAGATCAAATCAAGCAACAACACGCATTAGGATTATGGGCAAACTACTCGAAAACAAAGTTTTTATTTCGACCAGGCCTGCCGGGCAGTCAGCTGAATTGGAGATCCTTTTGACAGAAGAATCGGCAACATTAATTGCCATGCCAACCATTGAAGTTAAACCATTGCCGCTCGACGAGTCTGCCTGGTTGCAGCTGAAAAACCTCGGTTCGTTCAATTGGATTGTTTTTACCAGTCCGAATGGCTTAAAATATTTTTTTGAGGCACTATTTGAACTTCAAAATAATTACGGACTTCCGGAGCATTTAAAAATTGCAGTAGTCGGTAAAAAGACAGCTGCTCATCTGGAATGTTATGGCACTTCTGCTTCATTTATCAATCTGGGAAATACCGCCGAGGATTTTGTTGCCGACTTTTTTCACCGGGTCAATCTGGGTGAACGGGTACTCTTTCCGATAGGCAATCTGGCCCGAAGTGTAATCGAAGATAAAATTTCAAAGAAGGCCGTTTGTACCCGTATTCTTTTCTATGAAACGATACTTCCTGAAACTGTTGACAGCGAAGCGCTTCAGTTGGTTGTGAATGATCAGTACGACATGATTGTACTTACCAGTCCTTCATGTTGCAACAACTTACTTCACCTGATTTCAGGAAAAACCGATCCGGTAAAGCTCCGGTTGGTCTGCATCGGACAAACTACTTCAGCAGAAGTTATCCGAAATGGCATTGAACCTTTGATTACTGCCGGAACCGCCAATTCACAGGGAATTTATACAGCCATCATCAATTATTTTCAGAAAAAACAATTTTAAATATCTAAATTATGTCATTCCCAATTACACGCCTCAGAAGATTAAGGCACACACCAGTATTGCGAAATATGGTACGCGAAACAATCCTCACCCGCGACGATCTGGTTATGCCACTTTTTGTTTGTCCCGGAACTGGTGTTAACAATCCGATTTCGTCAATGCCCGGCAATTCACAGTTGTCAGTAGATTTGCTGGTTGAAGAATGCCGCCGTTTATACGGAATCGGAGTTCAGGCAGTGCTTCTGTTCGGCATTCCTGAACACAAAGATGAACACGGTTTAGTTGCTTGTGAACACAACGGAATTGTACAGCAGGCTACCCGTGCACTAAAAAAAGCACTACCCGATTTATATGTAATTGCCGACATTTGTAACTGCGAATATACCACTCACGGCCATTGCGGAACAATTGTTAATGGCGACGTGGACAATGACCTCACCTTGGTAACGCTTGCAAAACAGTCGGTTTCACTGGCTCAGGAAGGCATCGACATGGTTGCACCAAGCGACATGATGGACGGCCGGGTTGGAGCAATACGCAGAGCGCTTGATGAGAATGGCTTTTATAATCTGCCAATCATGGCCTATTCGGCAAAATATGCTTCCAGTTTTTACGGACCTTTCCGCGAAGCTGCTGAAAGTGCTCCAAAATTTGGAAACCGTGCCACTTACCAGATGGATCCGGCCAACAGCAGCGAAGCGCTGCGTGAAGTTGCCCTCGACATCGAAGAAGGCGCCGATATTGTGATGGTAAAACCGGCATTGAGCTACCTCGATATTATTCAGCGTGTAAAAACCAATTTCAACATACCGATTGCAGCTTACAACGTAAGTGGAGAATATTCAATGGTGAAAGCTGCAGCTGCAAATGGCTGGATCGACGAAAAACGGATGGTTCGCGAAATCCTGACTTCAATCAAACGAGCAGGATCAGACATCATCTTATCCTATCATACTCAGGATATCGTCAAAGATTTATAAAAAGCCCCCTTCCCGTTCCCCTGGTTCGACAAGCTCACCAACCGAGGGGAAGGCTTTTGGGATTGGATTTAATTTTCAGCCCTGAAAGGGCGCCATCTGTCAGCACAGGGCAAGGCCCTGTGGAAAATGCAACAAAAAGGAACCGTCCGCGAAATAATGCTCAACAAAATAATTTTCCTATTTCGGACGGAAAAGCGATTTTCAATTTTTAATTAATTTTTGCGTCATGAAACAATACACCCAAAGCATAGCCGCTTTTCAGGAAGCACAAAAACACATTCCCGGTGGAGTAAATTCACCGGTTCGTTCATTTAAAAGTGTCGATGGCGATCCGTTGTTTATAGCCAGCGCCAAAGGAGCTAAAGTATTCGATATTGAGGGGCATGAATTTATTGACTATGTCGGGTCCTGGGGTCCTATGATTTTGGGACACGCCCATCCGGATGTGATCATGGCTATTCAGAAAACAGCAGCCAAAGGAACCAGTTTTGGTGCTCCTACCCTGCTCGAAACCGAAATGGCTTTGCAGATCAAAAAAATGGTTCCATCAGTGGATAGAATTCGGATGGTGAACTCCGGAACGGAAGCCACCATGAGCGCTTTACGTTTGGCCCGCGGATACACCGGACGTGAAATGGTCATCAAATTTGAAGGCTGCTACCACGGCCACAACGATAGCTTTTTGATTAAAGCCGGTTCCGGAGCATTGACTTTAGGTACTCCCAATTCGCCGGGTGTTACTTCCGGAACTGCAAAAGATACACTTACAGCAGAATATAACAATCTGGATTCGGTAAAAGAATTATTCATCCGTTATCCTGAGCAGATTGCAGCCCTTATTATCGAACCGGTTACCGGAAACATGGGTGTTGTGATTCCGCAAACAGAATTTATCCACGGAGTCAGAGACCTTTGCACCAAATACGGTTCAGTTTTGATTTTTGATGAAGTCATGACCGGATTCCGCCTTTCAAAAGGTGGTGCCCAGCAAATTTTGGGGATTACTCCCGACCTGACTTGCTTTGGTAAAATCATCGGTGGAGGACTTCCGGTTGGTGCCTATGGTGGCAAGCAGGAAATCATGGACAAGCTGGCGCCAAAAGGTCCGGTATATCAGGCCGGAACTCTTTCGGGAAACCCACTGGCAATGTCAGCCGGACTTACTACCCTGAAAATTCTGGACGAAACGGATGGCTTTTACGATATGCTGGAAGAGAAGTCTGCCCGATTAGGCGATGGAATCAATAAATGTTTGAAAGATCTCAATTTTCCAGGCGTGGTAAACCGTGTGGGGTCCATGTTCACACTTTTTTTTACTGAAGAAGACCATGTAAATTCGTTTGCTGATGCCTGCAAATGTAATACCGTTACCTACGCCAAATACTTTAAAATGGCTTTGGAAAGTGGTGTTTATCTGGCTCCATCGCAGTTCGAAGCCGGATTTATGTCGGCAGCTCATACATCGAAAAAAATTGACAAAACTATTGAAGCAACCTACGAAGCATTGAAGGTGCTAAAAGGATAAATTACAGTCATTTGCTGCGCGTCATTGATGGTCATTTTTTGTAAAGTCCTACGAGGAATGACTATCAATGACAACAAATGACAAATGAGTTTTTCAATTCTGGCAGATTTTTTGAAGTAGCAATTGTGCTGATGAGAATTATAATTCGAATCTCAGCGAAAACAGGAAACAATTAAAACTTACGATCATGAAAACAAAAATTGGAATCTTAGTTTTAGCATTAAGCACAAGCTTTTTCAGTTTGCAGGCACAGCGTACTGTTACTACAACCCGTGCCACGAGCAATGAAATTAGCGACAACCTCGATTTGGATGCGGTAGCATCTATTTTTGGTGACTCAGAAAATCTGGAAGACTTTGAACGCCGATTGAACGATCCGAAAAACAAGATTTCGAATCTGGATTTGAATGAAGATGGGTATATCGATTATTTAAGGGTAGTCGAAAATTCATCAGAAAACAATTCGCTGGTAGTTGTTCAGGCAGTTCTCGATCAGGATGTTTACCAGGATGTGGCAACCATTGAGGTGGAGCGTGTTTCGAACGGAAATCCACGAATTCAAATTGTAGGCGATCCGTACATTTATGGTTCAAATTACATCATTGAACCCTATTTCGTTCGTACGCCTCTCATTTTCTCTTTCTTCTGGGGTTCGCATTACAGTCCGTGGCACTCGCCTTACTACTGGAACTATTATCCAAACTGGTATAGCCATTACAGACCATGTTCTCCATACAAATATCGTCGGCACATTTATGCGCACATCAATTTCGAAAACAAATACAACCGGACTGATAAAAGGAACATTCATTTTTCGGGCGACAATTATAACCACATCAGGAGAAATGATTTTGCGGCAAAACACCCTGATCGGGCTTTTGAAAGCCGAAACAGAGACGTTCATAACCGTAATGAGTTAAAAAAACGTAGGTTCGATAATTCCGGAGAATACAGGCCCAACAGCAGTGTTGGCTCTGACAATAAAAACCGACGTCCTTCAAATGAAATGAAATCCGGTTCAGAACGAAGTAAAACCCGCGAAGAGAAAGTAAATTCGAATAATAACAGGACAGAAAATAAAATAAAGGAGCAACCAAAAGCCGAAACCAAAAACGGGTCAGACAATCAACGCATTGCTACTGAAAGATCATCAAATCGTGTTGAATCGAAACA
>CAIPKZ010000453.1 GCA_903865775.1 uncultured Prolixibacteraceae bacterium
GCCACTTCCGCTACAATATGCTCCTCCTCCGGTTACAGTATAAAGAGCGGGTAGTGCATTTACATTGATTGTTCTGGTCGCATTTACAGCAGGACATATCCCGGGAACGTTTGTTGTTAATGTCAAAGTAACTGTTCCTGAAAAGTTAACTGCAGGCGTATAAGTTACTGAAGCCGGAGTGGCAGTTTGTGCAGTACTGCTCAGCGTACCACCGCCTGTAGATATTGACCAGGCTGCAGTACTGGCTGAACCACCGAAGCTTGCACCGCTTAAGGGAATAGCTATTGGGCTGGATGATTGACAAGTACTAAGGGAACTACCTGGGATCACCGTTGCAGCAGCATTTACAGTAATTGTAAAAGTCTGATCAGCAGACTGATCTACTCCTCCATTGGCTGTACCTGCATTATCCTGAATATTTAATGCAATGGTTGCCGTCCCAGAAGTTGAACCTGGAGTATAAGTCAATACTCCAGAAGAACTTACAGATGGTTGAACACTGAAAATTGCAGAATTGCTGTTGCTGGTAATATTAAATAAAAGTGATTGGGAAGATTCGTTGGCTGGCCCGGAGCTTATTGCAGTTGCCCATGAATTAACTGTTTGAGCACCACTTGCCACACATACCGACTGATCAACACCTACTGTAAATGATGGAACATCGTTCACCGCAGTAACTGTAACGATGATCGTTGCAATATTTGAGGCAACGCCTTTATTGTCCTGAACGGTATAATTTACCGCTGTTGCTGTTCCATTAAAATTTAATACCGGAGTAAAAGTGACTAATCCTAAAGAATTAACAGTATAAGTACCCTGATTTATAACGGTAAAAGTAGTTTGAATTCCGCTTGTTGCAGGATCCAGATCGACAGTCGCCACATTAACTGTTCCGTCGGTATCGTAATCATTCGTGGTTACATTGAAAGAAACCGGAGATTCTTCGATTGTGGTGGCAGGATCATTCACTGCGATTGGCGCCTGGTTTGCCCACAAATAGAATTCATCAATTGCGCTGGTGGGAGATAAAATTGTCAGCAAATTACCTGAATTATCAACTAAATTATTGGTAGCTGAAAGGTCAATTCCAAGATAATCCCAATCGGTTGAAGGAATATTTGAAACACGAATAGTATATACTGAAGCTCCAATTTGGGTTACCTGTGAAATCAATGTCCCTACTCCGCCTAATCCGCTGGTCTGGAAATCATCAGCAGTAATATTTTGAGTTACCGGTTCGCTGAAAGTAAGTTTGAATTCTACCCAGCCCTGAAGAAGCAAATCGCTGGACGAAACGGATTGAGCAGTAGGATTAAACCGTTCAATTGAAGTCAATGTGGGTGGAATGTTGTCCATTGCAAGCGAAGTATCAATCACCAATTCAGAGAAAGTTGGATCATAAAGTACTGTTCCATCACTATAGGTGACCCAGACCACAACATCGTATATACCATTAGCCAGTGTGCCGGTTGTCAGGCTCCATGTACCATTACTGTATGCCAGACCAGAGGCCGTGGTATAGGTAACTCCATTAACCTTCACACTCATAGACGATACTGTAACAGCAGGAGAACCTGGTACGCTATTGCCATAAGTACCGGTCAATGTAGGGGTAGTATCAGCAGTTGTTGCAGGATTAACTGTTGGTTCAATATATGTCTTGCCAGAGGCAAAAGCGGGGCCAGGACTGAAATCCAGGTAAAAATAAACGGTACTGCTATTGGCCACATCACCCATCTTTATTCCAAAAGAACTAATTGCAGCATATAGTGCTTTCACACGGTATTTGTCTGAAGTTGCGCTTCCATTAGTGGCTATCGTTGCATTAAATCCATCATTTACCCCATCGGTGTTCTGAAAATGGACAAAATTGGATCCCATATTCGTCTGCGAAAGTGTTGTATTGGTAGCTACCGTGTATTGGGCAAAACCGCCAAATTCCTGAAACTGAAATTGTCCTGAACCTGCAGCATCAATATCCCATGAGTTCAATGAAACATTTTGAAGGATTACTCCTGATCCGACATGGGTAACTGCATTATAGGTTCCATTTTTAATAAAATCGATCCTGAACTCGGCATTTCCTCCGGTTGCAGTTGTTTGCATATCGGTCTCAAAAAAATTCGTATTGACAGGAGATGAAACACCAGTTTCATAACCGTTAATAGTAATATTGGTCAAGGCAACAGTTGTAATAATTGCATCGATGGCCTGACCATTAATTGTAATAATATGATCAAAAAGAACGATATTGCCAACGGATTTCCCATTCCCAACTTTCACCGTATAACTGTTAAATAATAACGGATTATTATTGACATTATATACTGGAAGTGATGTACTTACATAGAATCCAGAGAATGCAACAACTTTATTTAATGAAACATCCTGTACGTCATTTACAGTTCCTGAAGGAGTATAAGAAAGTAATGCACTGACACTCGTACTAACAGAAGCACCCAAGGTTAGTGTAACCTCATTCGTTGTTGAACTAACCGCCACTGCAGTAACTGAAATTGGCAATCCGCTCTGAGTTAAAACAAAGTTGCTTGTCAAAGGAACAGCACTTGATTTTAATCCTGAACCTGTTTCTGTGAATGCTATGGTAAGAATATTTCCACCCGCCGAGGCTTTATTTGGAATAGGAGCCGTCTGGTCAATGATGATTAAAGCCAGTTGTGCTGTTGAAACGCCAGTATTCCCGGCGACATCAATGATATTTGCTGTCAGGTTGTGAACTCCAAGAGCGAGGGTACTCAGTGTTATGTTTTGTGTAGTACGGTTCCATGTGCCGGTTGTCAAATCACTGGCCAGAATGGTGTAGGAACCAACTACCAAATTACCATTACTGGCATCGATAATTTGAACTGTTTCACCGGCAGACAATCCGGAAACAGTTGCTAAATTAATACTGATAACCGGTTTATTGATTCCGGTAATATTGTCAAGAAGGCTGCCAGTGTTACTTCCGGGGGTAAGAATCAGGGGAATAGCGGCCAGATTATTTGGAATCGTTGTATCCAGGGTATAATTTGAAGTACCTGTTAGTGCAGAACCACCGGTTGCTGCTACATAAAACGTCAGACTTCTGCTTGCACCAGTGATTAAAGTAACACTGGCGGCAGAAAATGTACCTGTTCCTAATGCATTTGTCCAACCAATAATCGATGCCAGCACCCTTGTTGTACCTCCGTCTGCAGATACATACAAAACTGGTGAAGTATTGCCAGTGGTACTTAACACCAAAGTCCCTGTAACAGTCTGAGAAGCTGTTTTGGTGATCAAGTCGGTAGATGAAATTCCAGTATCGGCTGAAATATGCACATTGGTGACACCAGTTGCAGTATCAAGTACCTTACCATACTTCGATAAACCTTCCGAATTCGCAAACAATTCAGTTGAGACAACACCCTGCTGATTTTCCAACTCCCAGTTTCCACCCAAAACTGAAGCACCTGTATAATCTTCTGAAGCAGCGACATCAGCACTTGTTAATTGGCTAAGCCTGTTGATAAACTCATGCCCATTTTTACCTTGAGCCACATTACAGCCATAAATAAGCAAATCACCGGTTTCGGTAAAACTCTGGCCCCAGGTGATTAATTGCGAGCTATAACTGTCAATTGTTTGGCTTGAAAGTGATGCGTTACCAAGTCTTATTGAGCCGGATGAACCGTGCGAAACGATATGAACGGCAGAAAGATTATGCCTGTTTTTAAGAATATCTGTGATTTGCTGAACACCGTCAGTACCTTTCTCCAGCCTGACAATCTCAATTCCCTTGCGGGTATCACTGATCAGTGAATTAATATCAGAGACATTACCGTCAATAAAAAAAATCTCGGATAAACCGGGCTCAAAAGCCAACTTGTCAGAGGGATTGTCGGCAATAGATATTGATTTATCTCGGTCGTCAGATTCAATGGCAAAGGATTCTGAAAATACATTGTTGGATAACATCAAGAATAAGATACTTGCAGCGAAGTATTTCCAAATCAAATAAAAGTTCATCATATTTTTCATGCGATTGGGCTATTATAATCTGTTCAAAATAAAACACCAGATTCAATCTTTGATTACTAAATTAAATGGCGGTTTAATGGTATTTTAATCATGACAAGATAAAGGCGAAAATCCGATTACCCTTGTTCATTTGCTCATTCACATCATGAATTCGGTAATTGAAAGGCCTGTTTTAATGCCTCTAATTGAAAATCCCGTAATTTCGGCAGCATTTTTAATCCATATCGATAGCCCACAATTTAAGTATACCTATGTTCAATGCCATCAATTTTCCTCAATTAACATATTATTTTAAATTTTGTGCATCCGGAAATGCCGCATTAAATTTGGAACTACTAAGAAGATGAAAAACTCATCAAAAACGACTGAGAATATGATTCCAATGAGATTTAATCGGATATTGGACAATGCCTATTCCAGCTTTAAAATCTTTCCAATCGACATTAAATACAGGTATCTGACTTCATCAGCGAATTCGGAAGCGAATAAATTGCAACATGTTTGATTAATAGCAAATTATTTATAATTTTGCGCCACCTATTTTTTAGGATTAACAATTTCATGTATCATTAATTTAAAAGTTTTATGAAAAACCAGTATGAAACCGTTTTCATCATTACTCCCGTTTTATCTGATCTTCAGGTAAAGGAAACGGTAAAAAAATTCAGAGACATCATCACCGAACATGGTGGCGAAATGGTCTCAGAAGAGGACTGGGGATTGCGCAAATTAGCTTATCCCATTCAAAAGAAATCGACAGGGTTTTATCAACTCTTCGAATTTGCCGCCGAACCATCGTTTGCAAAAACCTTGGAAACTCAATTCAGACGCGACGAACGTATTATCCGCTTCCTGACCTTCAGCAAGGATAAACATGCCGTTGCATACGCCGAGAAAAGAAGAAATAAAACCAAAGCTAAAACTGAAAAGGAGAACTAAATTATGGCTGCAAATTCAAGTGAAATCAGGTATTTGACCCCACCATCGGTTGAAATCAAAAAGAAAAAGTATTGCCGCTTTAAAAAGAACAAGATCAAATTCATTGACTACAAAGACGGTGAGTTTCTGAAAAAATTCTTAAACGAGCAAGGGAAAATTTTACCTCGCCGTATTACCGGAACCTCTTTGAAATATCAACGCAAAGTGGCCAAAGCAGTTAAAAGAGCCCGTCATATCGCCTTACTGCCATATGTTACTGATATGATGAAATAATTTTTAAAGCTGAATAGAAATGGAAATTATATTATTGCAAGATGTTGCACGTTTAGGATCGAAAGACGACTTGGTCGCTGTAAAAAGTGGTTATGGCCGTAATTTTTTGATTCCTCAAAAGTTGGCTATTATTGCCACCGAATCAGCAAAAAAAGTTTTGGCTGAGAATACCAAACAAAGAGCTCACAAAGAAGCAAAATTAAAAGATCTTTCTTTAAGTGTAGCTGAAAGACTGAAAACTCTTCAACTCGTTATTGGTGCAAAAACCAGCAGTACCGGAAAAATTTTCGGCTCGGTAAATACCATTATGCTGGCTGAAGCTATCAATAGCAAAGGATTCGAAATCGATCGCAAACAGATCTCGATTGCGGAAGACAGTGTTAAAGAAGTTGGAAACTATACTGCCAAAATCAAATTGCACAAAGAAGTAATTATTGAATTAGGCTTCGAAGTAGTTTCAGAATAAATCACATTTTAGTTTACAAACACAGATTCAAAACATTTTCAAACAGATAGAGCCACTCGTCTTCACATGCGGGTGGCTTTTTTATGTCCTCATTTTTCGATTTGTCCTTAATGATTCAGACAGATTTGACTTTTATAAAATAAAGCTGTTTATTTATACCAAATTAAATCTTCCATCATGAAAAATATTTTATGTGGTATAGCTCTAATTATCGGCCTGATTGGCCTCCCAAAACTTTCCAGTGCACAAAACAATCAGGACTCCATCAAATTCAGGGTAGAAACAACTGATGGAAATGAATATGTCGGTAAAATAATTGAACGATCGGCCGACAAAATCAGGATTAAAACTGAAAAGTTGGGTGAGATTTCAATTCTGAACGCGGATGTTAAAAAAATATCCGAAATATCATCTGCTATTAAGAAAGAGGATGGTACCTACTGGTTCGAGAACCCACAATCGACCCGATATTTCTGGGTTCCAAACGGATACAGCCTTAATAAAGGTGAAGGATATTACCAGAATGTCTGGATATTAGGAAATCAGGCTATCTATGGATTTACCAACCACTTATCTGGAGGAGTTGGAATTATTCCAACATTTCTTTTTGCAGGTGCTGCCACGCCTGCGTGGATTACTTTAAGGTATTCAACTCCAATTGTTAAAGACAAACTCAACATCGGTGCAGGTGCATTGCTTGGTACAGTCATTGGCGAACAAAATACCGGTTTTGGGATTTTATATGGTGTTACAACTTTCGGAACGAAGGATAAAAACCTGAACATTGGACTTGGCTGGGGTTTCGCCGGGGGAGAGATGGCGAAAAATCCAACGATCAATATCAGCGGGATGATCCGTACGGGTCCAAAAGGATATTTCCTTACTGAAAATTATTTCATCGGAACTACCGATAATTTTGTTGTTCTAACATCAATCGGTGGCCGTAGAATCATTAAAAATATTGGTCTGGATTTTGGTCTTTGGATACCATTAGGAGCCGATATCGACAGTTTTGTAGCCGTGCCATGGCTTGGATTTACCATTCCTTTTGGAACAAAGACCCCGGTTCAGGCAAAATAAAAAAAAACTGATTACCTAAGTTTTTCCTTTAAAACTTAGGTAATCAGACACTTTACAACTCAGTTACTTCCTCCTATAATCCAAGTAAAACTTCCTCCGGATTTCTTCCGGATGTGAGCAGACGTTCCGGATTTTCAATCAATTCCTTCACCTTTACAAGGAATCCAACCGAATCTTTTCCATCGATAACCCGGTGATCATAGGATAAAGCCACGTACATCATCGGGCGGATGACCACCTGTCCATTCAAAGCCACCGGACGATCAATAATGTTGTGCATTCCTAATATAGCTGATTGCGGAGGATTGATGATCGGCGTTGAAAGCAATGAACCAAAAGTTCCGCCATTGGTAATTGTGAATGTACCCCCGGTCAGTTCTTCAACTGATATTTTCTTCGTGCGGGCTTTTTCAGCCAGGGCTTTTAGTTCAAGTTCTATTTCGGCTATCGTTTTGCTTTCGGCATTCCGGATGATTGGAACCATTAATCCTTTGGGTGTCTGAACTGCAATACCGATATCAACAAATTCAGGAGTTATAATTTCTTCACCGTTAATCTGAGAATTGACAGACGGATGAAATTGAATTGCTTCGGCAACAGCTTTGCTGAAGATGGACATAAAACCCAGTTTCAATCCATACTTCTCCACAAATTTATTCTGAAGTTTCGTGCGCATTTCCATCACCCGGCTCATATCAATTTCATTAAAGGTGGTGAGCATGGCCGTTTCGTTCTTTACTGAAACCAGGCGTTCAGCCAGTTTGCGGCGCAACGAACTCATTTTCTCACGCTTTTCAATCCGCGACGAAGCGGTCGAAGTGAGCTTGCCAACATTTGGTAATGCCAGAACAGCTTCGATGTCGCTTTTTGAAATACGGTGTAATCCGCTCAGAACTTCCTCCATCGAAAGGTGGTTTTCTTCCATCATTTCGCGGGCTACCGGTGTCACCTTAATATTCGACACTTCAGTGTTTACAATACTTTCAATAAGTTCTATTTTTTCAGGAGCAGAGATTGCAGTTTGTTTTATTTCAGCTTTGGGTACTGAAACGGCCTCTGCCTGAGCCGGCGTTTCAGCGGATGCAAAACTTGTATCAATAGTACAGGCAATAACTCCGACCGCTACCCGATCTCCTTCCGGGATGAATATTTTTATCTTTCCACTTTCGCTTGCTGATAAAGTCAGAGTTGCTTTATCCGATTCAATTTCACCAAGTTCCTGACCTTTCTCTACAAGATCACCGTCGGCAACGATCCATTTACCAATTTCAACTTCAGTAATAGATTCTCCGGGCGTTGGTACTTTGATTTCGATTAGCATGTTTGGGCTTTTTATTGGTTTTTAATCATCATTGAATTGCTCCCTTCGATACGCTTCGCTACTCAGGGAGCGGCACTTCGGACCTCCGGCTTCCAGCTATTTTTATGCCAACACTTTTTCCTCAAATACGGTATCCAGTATTTTTTTCAGGCGTGTATTGTGGTTATGCATCAACCCAACAGCAGGGCTGGCACTGGCAGGACGCGAAATCAACTCAAAAGGCACTTCAGGTAAAAACCGTTGAATGTGCTGCCAAGCGCCCATATTCGATGGTTCATCCTGCGCCCAGATTACATTTTCAAGATTCGGATATTTCGAAATGATCGATCTTATCCGGTCAGTATTTAATGGGAATAACTGTTCAACCCTAACAATTGTTGCATTGGTGATACCTTCTTCTGCTTGTCTTTTATGCAGATCGTAATAAATTTTTCCGAAGGTAAAAACCAGTTTGCTGATCTTTTCAGGATGAACAACTAAATCTTCGATGATTTCCTGAAACGATCCATCAGCCAGTTCATTCACCGATGAATTAACCATCGGATGCCGCAACAAACTTTTTGGCGTAAAAACAACCAGCGGAATCCTAAAATCCGACTTCATCTGACGTCGTATCAGATGAAACATGTTGGCCGGAGTGGTTGGAACAACTACCTGAATGTTATTGTCTGCCGTCAGATTTAAAAATCGTTCAATCCTTGCACTTGAATGTTCAGGCCCCTGACCTTCGTATCCGTGTGGTAAATACATAACCAGACTGTTCATCATGCCCCACTTTTCGTATGCCGAAGAAATGTACTGATCAAATATGACCTGCGATACATTGGCGAAATCGCCAAACTGGGCTTCCCAAATCGTCAGACTTTTTGGATTTGCAAGCGAATAACCATATTCAAATCCAAGCACGCCATATTCTGATAACAGTGAATTAAATACATGGAAAGCTCCTTGTTTTTTACTGATATTTTTCAGCGGAAAATACTTTTCATCGGTATCTTCCACCACAAAAGACGCATGACGGTGGGCAAAAGTTCCGCGTTCAGAATCCTGACCGCTCAGCCTGACTGCAAAACCTTCTTCGAGCAAAGAGCCATAGGCCAGCAATTCAGCCATAGCCCAGTCCATCCGGTTATCCAACATCATCATCCGGCGGTCTTCCAGAATCCGGTCAATTTTTTTGAAAAACTTCTTGTCAGTCGGCAAATGGTTGATTTGTTCTGCAATGCGGATCAGTTCACTTTTCTTTACGCCAGTTTTGATTGAATGGTGCAAATCTACAGTTACAGGATTTTCATAATCGGTGTATTCACTATTCAGGAAACGGCGAACCTGAACTTTTTCAATTTTTTCGGAGTCCTTGTATTTTGCCTCAAGCGACTGTTCAAAATCACGGTTCAATTTCAATGCCTCTTCCGAAGTTATGACTCCTTGCGACACCAGCTTTTCAGCATAAATATCTCGTGGATTGGGATGTTTTTCGATTTCTTTGTAAAGCAAAGGTTGGGTAAACCGAGGTTCGTCGCCTTCGTTGTGACCATATTTACGGTAGCACAAAATATCAATAAATACATCGGCATGAAATTTTTGCCTGAATTCCATCGCCAGTTTCACGGTGTAAATAATGGCTTCCACATCGTCGCCATTCACATGAAAAACAGGTGACCGGGTCACTTTAGCCACGTCGGTACAATAGGTACTCGAACGGGCATCGAGGTAGTTGGTTGTAAAACCAACCTGATTATTGATTACCAAATGAATCGTTCCTCCGGTTTTATAACCGGGCAACTGCGACATCTGAATAATTTCGTAAACAATACCCTGGGTGGCAATGGCCGCATCACCATGAATTACGATTGGTGCAACCTGATCATAATTACTGTTGTATTTCGAATCAATACGCGAACGTGCCATTCCCTGAACAAGTGCTGCAACGGTCTCAAGATGCGAAGGATTAGGCATCAGACTCAGATAGACTTTTTTACCATGGTCTGTAATAACTTCATCTTCGTAACCCAAATGATATTTTACATCGCCAAGAGAAAGATCTTTTTCGTATTCGGTTCCCACATATTCCTTAAAAACATGTTCGTAAGGTTTCTCCAGAATATTGGTCAGAACATTCAGGCGTCCACGGTGGGCCATTCCTATCACAAATTCCTGAATTCCCAATTCTGAACCATGCTCAATTACAGCATTCAAAGCCGGAATAAGTGCTTCGCCACCTTCAAGAGAAAACCGTTTTTGCCCGACAAATTTTTTATGAATAAAATTTTCGAATCCGACGGCTGTCTTCAAATGGAAATAAATGTCTTTTTGTTTCTCAGGAGTGAATGTTTCACGATTCCGAACCGATTCCATCTTGACTTTCAGCCAGTCGATCAGATCAGGATGTCGCATAAAAACATACTCAACGCCAATTGATTCACAATAGGTGGCTTCGAGATGCTCAATAATTGCACGCAGAGTGGCCGGTCCGATGCCGATGTTATTTCCGGCTTTAAAAACAGTATCCAAATCAGATTTCTGTAAACCGAAATTTTCAATATCCAGTGTAGGCAAATATTTCCGGCGCGAACGAACCGGATTGGTTTTTGTGAACAAATGTCCCCGCTGACGGTAGCCGTGAATGAGGTTAAGAATTGCAAATTCCTTGTCAATCTTATCGTCGTGAGGCGATTGTTTCGTATCAGTGAAATTCTTCCTTGCAAATTCAAACCCGGCAAAAAAATTCTTCCAACTTGCATCTACCGACTCAGGATCAATAAGATAAGCTGCATACATCTCTTCAACTGCAGCGATTTCCTGATTCCCCACTTGTGAAAATTTATCCATTGTTGACTAATTGATTTTTCAATTGATTAAAGTACGCATTTATAGCAATAAATACTTGTTTTTTTTAGGTTTTAGCCTGAGAATATCCAGACTGCACAATTGAACCAATAAATGGCCAAGTTGTTTAGTAATTAAGCATCCAAAATACATTTTTTCGGAAGCATTTTCAAACACTCATTTATTTCCCGCTTAATTTTCGTTAGTTTAGCGATGCGAAACTCAATTATTCTGAAATAACAATCTGACTATGAAAAAATTTCTGCTTGGAATCTTATCCTTAGTTGTCGTTTTGGGCATTGTCTATTTTTCGGGCCCAACGTTTCCAAAACCCGTATTGACGAATCAACTGCCGCCCATTCAAATCCAGACTTCAGAACTTGAAACTTATCTGCAAGTTAAGGAATCTGCATTAAAGTTAAAACCAGATAATGAAAGTCGCATTTTTTGGGCCAACGACAGTCTGAAAAACAAAACGTCGTATTGTCTGCTTTATCTTCATGGATTCTCTGCTTCATGGTACGAAGGAAACCCCGTTCATATCGATTTTGCGCGTCGGTATGGCATGAACCTATACATTCCTTTGCTTGCATCGCATGGAATTGACACCACCGATCCTTTGATGGACATGACTCCCGATCGCTTATACGAATCGGCAAAAGAAGCGTTGGTTTTAGCTCAGTCGCTGGGTGAAAAAGTGATCGTCATGGGAACATCGACCGGAGGAACGCTGATGCTGAAACTGGCAGCCGAATTTCCGGGCTTAATTGATGGATTGATTCTGCTTTCGCCAAACATTGCTATAAACAATCCGGCAGCATTCCTGCTGAGCAAACCCTGGGGATTGCAGATTGGCCGCCTTGTTTCCAAAGGAAATTACCGTGTGGTGAATACCGATTTCGCATCGGAAGCTTGTCAATACTGGAACTGCAGCTATCGGATTGAGGCTATCGTTTATCTTCAGCAACTGGTAGATGTAACCATGACCAAAGAAACCTTTTCGAAAGTGCAAATGCCGGTGTTTTTGGGATATTATTACAAGGATCAGGAACATCAGGACCAGACAGTTCGGGTGGATGCGATGCTGAAAATGTTTGACCAACTTGGGACACCGGAAAACCTGAAACAAAAGGTTGCCTTTCCTGAAGCCGGGGATCATGTAATTGGCGGAAAAACCTATTCAAAATCTATTCCGGAAGTTGAAAAAGCAAGCTATGCATTTGCCGAAGAAAAACTTGGGTTGATACCAATACTTAGTACAACACACAATCAATAAAACAAAAAAGCTTTAACTTTTGTATGAAATTTTTTATCAGGAATTATGGAGACGAACAATCAGGAATTTTTAATCCAACTTCCTTAACACAAAAGTGGGTGTTGGAAAGATAATTATTTGCCAAATCACCACTTCAAAAGTTCAGGCTATCTATAGACTGGCAATACTTACTTTGTAATCACAAACATATCGAACATATATTCTCAGTTCATGACTAAATCATTAATTATTGTAGTGTTGTATTGTGCAATTTATACTTCAGCAGACACAGAACCACAGATTTACCTGAATAAAGATAACACGCTTAGAATCGACACTATTCCTGAAATAGTAGTAACCAGTAAAAAGTCAGTACCCAGCAAAAAAGCAGAACTTTATGAGATCTATTTGAATTATTGCAATGAAATTGTCAAGGATACTATTTTGCAAACTGGATACCTCAAGTTTGATACTTTGATCGTACCTTCAATCCCAGTGAACAAGTTTTATTTTGGCAAACCCATTATAAAAAGTTTTCAAATTTCGAAGGAGGTAGCGAATATCGTGCTGGCGGACACCATTTGGAATTTATTAGAACCACCGGAATATCGCTCAACCAGTGATTATTATGTTCTTGCCAAGCATCCGGTACCAATAAGAAATATAGTCTTTTTTGACTATTCCGATAAAATCATCGTCACAAGACCAAAGGTGTACAGCTTTAAAAGAAGCAAACCATTGATATTCGATGATTGGGATAAATATATCAATAACAAATCAAACAGAACTTCAACTACCGAACAGTTTTTTTGAAAATATTTAAGGGAAACCAGTGATTTTAAATGCTTATCGGTCTTAGCACAATTAGTGCATTCGTCACTTTCCCGTACAAATCAAACTCCTCGGAACCAGCAATTCCAACTGAATAGAATTGTCCTTTTCTCAGAAAAACTTCTTTGCTGATCAGCACTTCGCCATTACTTCCGAGACAAGGATTCCATCCTTCAAAAAAGGGATGGAATCCCTGTTTACAACCAAATCACCGAATCTTCAAATCTTCAAATTAACTTTTCCATATAAATCAAACTCCTCGGAACCAGAAATTTCAACTGTGTAGAATTGTCCTCTTGTCAGCTTAACTTCTTTGTTAATAAGCACTTCGCCATCTACTTCCGGAGAATCAAATTCGGTGCGTCCTACATAGAATTCATCATCTTCCCGATCAATGATTACCTGTAACGTTTGACCTATTTTTGCTGTGTTTAACTGCAAAGAGATGATTTGCTGAATTCCCATTAATTCTTCCTGGCGGGCCTGTTTTACTTCTTCAGGTATATCGTCGTTATACTTTTGGCCTCCGTAGGTTCCTTCTTCGTGAGAATAGGTAAATGCTCCCAGTCGGTCAAATTGATGCTTCTGAATAAAGCTTTTCAACTGTTCAAAATCTTCCTCTGTTTCACCAGGATGTCCAACCAACATGGTGGTTCGTATGGCAATTCCGGGAACTGCTTCCTTTATTTTCTGAAGTAAAGCTTCGGTTTCTTCAGTGGTCACATGGCGCAGCATTTGTTTCAACACATTATTGGAACTGTGCTGAAGCGGAATGTCTATGTATTTGCAGAGTTTTGGAATGGATTTAAACAATGGTAAAATGTCCATTGGGAATTTTGTCGGATACAAATAATGGAGACGAATCCAAACGATTCCATCAATTTCGGCAATTTTCTGAATCAGTTCAGCAAGCATTCCTTTGCCATAGAGATCGATGCCGTAATACGACAAATCCTGGGCAATCAAAAGAATCTCGCGAACTCCTTTCTTGGCAAGGTATTTGGCCTCTTTTACCAAGTCTTCCATTGATTTGGACTTGTGTTTTCCTGTCATTCCGGGAATGGCACAAAACGCACAAACCCGGTTGCAGCCTTCCGAAATTTTCAGGTAGGCAAAATGTGATGGCGTGGTAATTTTCCGCTCGTAAATAAATTCCGGACGATAAGTAGCTTTTAATTCACTGACAACAGCTTTCAGATCGAATTTTCCAAAAAACCGGTCAACTTCCGGAACTTCCTTTTCCAGGTCTAACTTATAGCGCTCAGACAAACAGCCCATCACATACAATTTTTCAATCTCGCCACGGCCTTTGGCATCTACAAACTGCATAATGGTATTAACCGATTCCTCTTTGGCATCATGGATAAATCCGCAAGTGTTAATTACCACAATATCCGAATCGGTATCGTTCGAATCGTGCACCACATCAAAACCATCCATCGCAAGCTGGTTCAGTAATACTTCCGAATCAACTAAGTTTTTTGAGCAACCCAAGGTTACCACATTTATTTTTTTCGAGCCTCCCCCTGCCCCCTCCGCAAGAGGGGGTAAAGAACCGGTATTTGTAGGTTTACGCTTTGACATACAATTCAACTTTTCTTTAATGATGAAATTTCCCGAACTTTTGCCGATTTAACTCACTTCCCGTTTGGGGAAGGGTTGGGAATGGGGGCTTTTTAAAGACTCCCCCTTTGGAGGAGATTTAGAGGGGGCTTCTTTTAGCTAAACAGCGATTCCACAAATTCTTTCCTTCGGAATATCTGCAAATCATCCATCTTCTCTCCTATCCCGATGTATTTTACCGGTATTTTAAACTGGTCTGAAATACCAATTACAACACCGCCTTTGGCCGTTCCATCAAGTTTGGTGAGGGCAAGTGCCGTAACTTCGGTAGCCAAAGTAAATTGTTTAGCCTGTTCAAAGGCATTCTGACCCGTTGAACCATCGAGAACCAGTAAAACCTCATGAGGTGCATTTGGAATAACCTTTTTCATGACGGTTTTTATTTTGCTCAACTCGTTCATCAGGTTAATTTTATTGTGCAAACGACCTGCAGTATCAATGATTACCACGTCGGCACCCGATGCTTTTGCTGAAGCAAGTGTGTCGTAAGCAACTGATGCAGGATCAGATCCCATTCCCTGTTTAACCAATGGTACCTGAACACGGTCGGCCCAGATTTGTAACTGATCAATAGCTGCTGCCCTGAATGTATCGGCAGCACCCAAAACAACTTTCTTGCCGGCCGCTTTAAAATGATAAGCCAGTTTCCCGATAGTTGTCGTTTTTCCGACACCATTCACACCAACAACCATAATTACGTATGGATCATTGCTTTCCGGAAGGTCAAAATCCTCGATGTCGCCACTGTTATTTTCTTCGAGCAAATTGGTGATTTCTTCCTTAAGTATGGAATTCAATTCGGAAGTCCCCATGTATTTATCCTCCGAAACGCGTTTTTCAATACGTTCGATGATTTTCAGGGTTGTGTCAACACCAACATCCGACGAAATCAGAATTTCCTCCAGGTTATCCAGAACCTCGTCGTCAACCTTCGATTTACCAACGATAGCACGGCCAATCTTCTGAAATACACTTTCTTTAGTCTTGGCAAGTCCTTGATCCAGACTTTCCTTTTTCTTGCTGTTAAAAATTCCGAAAATACCCATGACACTCGATTTAAAAGGGAATAAAGATAAAAAAAGCCTTCACCAATGATGAAAGCTTTTTTCTATAGAGAATTTTGGATCTATTTCTGGAAATATTCCTTTACGCTGTCATTCGGAACAATTTCTTCCTGAAACGTGTATGCACCGGTTTTTTCGGATTTTACCATCCGTACTACTTTTGCGTAACCCTTACCGGCACCTTTTTGTAATGATGCAACTACTTTCTTTGCCATACTATTTGTTATTTAATTTCGCGGTGTACAGTAACTCGCTTTAAATTAGAGTTGTATTTCTTTTTTTCCAAACGTTCAGGAGTATTCTTCCTGTTTTTGGTGGTGATGTACCTTGAAGTTCCGGGAACCCCACTCGTTTTTTGTTCGGTACATTCCATGATTACCTGAATTCTATTACCTTTCTTAGCCATTTCTTAAAGCTTAAATAGTTGTTAAAAAACCTTGTTCCTTTGCACTTTTCAATGCAGCGTTCAATCCGTTTTTATTGATCGTACGAATTCCGTTAGCTGAAACAGTCAACGAGATCCAACGATCTTCTTCAGGAAAATAGAACTTTTTCTTGAACAGGTTAGGAAGGAACTTCCTTTTTGTTCTGCGTTTTGAATGGGAAACATTATTCCCCACCATTACTTTCTTACCGGTTACTTGACAAACTCTTGACATTGTCTTATTTTTTAATCAGAATCTCACATTTTTCAAACAGTCCGCAAAATAAGTACATTTTATTTACAAAATCAAATAGTTTGAGAAGTTTTTTAATTAAATTTCAACACCTTATTGTTCAGAAATATTCAAGTCTGATTCATAATTCAAAGAAATAAAATGCTTTACTTTCGACGAAACCCATTCTGTTGATCAATGCTTTTCAATTCAATCACGTATTTTTTCTTTTTTGTCATTGTCTTTTCGCTCTACTGGTCCGCACTTAGGAAGGACTTCAGGTGGCAAAACCTATTCCTGTTTTTGGCAAGCTATTGCTTCTATGGATGGTGGGATGTTCGCTTTCTGATCCTGATTTTCATTAGCTCATCCTCGACTTTTTCCTGGGAAGAGCAATCTTTATCCAGACTGACAAGAAAAAAAAGCTGTATTTACTTCGTTTGGCCATGCTCATCAATCTGGGAATGTTAGGATTTTTTAAGTACTACAATTTTTTCGTCGACTCATTTGCACACCTGACCAGGCATTTTGGCTTTGAATCAAACATGAGGGTCCTTCATATCATCCTGCCAATCGGAATTAGCTTTTACACTTTTCAGTCGTTGAGTTATTCGATTGATATTTACCGCGGGAAAATCCAGCCTACCAACAAGTTCATTTCCTTCATGACTTTTGTATCATTCTTTCCTCAACTGGTGGCCGGACCGATCCAAAGGGCATCCGAATTATTACCCCAATTCCTGAAAGCGCGGATTTTTAACCGCGACCATCTGGCTTCCGGATTCCGCCTGATACTTTACGGACTGTTCAAGAAAATGGTAATTGCCGACCGGCTGGCTTATTTTGTCGATCGCGTTTATGATTCTCCGCAAAATTATAATGGAACGGTTTTGCTGGCTGCCACCTTCATGTTCGGATTTCAAATTTATTGTGACTTTTCCGGATATTCTGACATTGCAATCGGATCGGCCCGACTTTTGGGATTCGATCTGACGCAGAACTTCCGCACTCCTTATCTGACGAAAAGCTTCAGAGACTTTTGGCGGCGCTGGCACATTTCATTGTCCACCTGGTTTCGTGATTATATATATATTCCGCTCGGTGGTAACCGCGTTTCACAAAGCCACTGGATTCTTATTATTCTACTCACTTTTACCATTTCAGGATTGTGGCACGGAGCCGCCCTGACCTTCATCATCTGGGGATTTTTGCACGGATTCTATTTGGTTTGCGAACACTTCGTCTCGAAGTTCATCAAACTACCTCGAAAATTCTCATGGATTGGGTGGATCGTAACTTTCGTTGTAATCAATCTGACCTGGGTATTTTTCCGTGCACACACCTTTGAGCAGTGTACATTAATTATTTCCGGATTCGGGAACCTGAATCTGGATTTCATTCCGAAGTTTTCAGGACTTTTTGCCGGGAACAACGAATTCAGAGAGTTTGCCATCTCAATACTGGCAAGCTTTCCAATATTTGTTATCATTGAAATACTGATCAATCAAACTGATTTCAGCACGATGCTGAATAAAAGAGGAACAATTTTGCGCTGGAGCGCTTATTTGATTCTTGCCGCGATGATCATGATTTTTGGGGTATTGAATGCCGCACCACAATTCATCTATTTTCAATTTTAGCCATGAAACAAATTCTCCTGAAAATAGCGCTGTTCTTCAGTTTGCTGGCAATTCCACTGGCAGGACTTTTCATTTTGCCCTATTCCGAAGAATTCGCTTACCGCTATATCGAACACGATTGTTACAACCATGGCGCCTGGATTTACGACCGTATCATTCCCAATCCAACCCCAATCGACATTGCCTTTATTGGTTCATCGCATACCATCCATGCCTTTCAGGAAAAAAAGATGGAAGAAATACTCGGCACTGATTATCATTTGGCCAACCTGGGATATTGCCGCTATGGAAGAAACCTGGAATACACCCTGGTCCGGATGTTGCTGGAGCACAAAACGCCCAAACTTATTGTGATTGAAGTACACGAAGATGAAGAGAAAAACAGTCACGATATTTTTCCATATCTGGCAAAAACCAGCGATTTGCTGTTGACTCCTACGCCTATCAACCGTGATTATTTTGCAGATCTCTTCAACGGGGCATCTGCCCGGCTCGAATATTTCAAGTCGAAATATATTTTCAGAAAAACATATCCGGAACCTTCTTCCGAACTTTACGGTTATGCAGCTACCGACAGAATTGTGTTAGCAGTAGAATTGAAGGAAAACCAAACTGCCTGGCAAAAAAGGCTTGGAAGTACGCCAATCCAGTCGATTGAAAAAATACAGATAAAATATCCATTGGCCTATCTGGAAAAGACGATTACTTTGATCAAAAAAAGAAATATACCTTTCCTTTTTGTTTACCTGCCAGAGTTCGGATCCATGCTGAAAAGCCCGAAATATGCGGCATATTATCAGAATCAGGCTCCAATGCTAATTCCTCCTCAAACCATTTTCAACGACACATCAAACTGGATGGATGCCAGCCATTTGAATGATAAAGGCTCGGAAGCACTTTCGAATTGGATGGCTGAACAATTGAAAGTTGAACTTTGCATTGAGAAGAAGCCATAAACAATTTCTTGCCCAATGAAGTTGTTCCTTTTATATTCGGGAAATCATAACTACATTGGTCTTTCAAAATTCAGAAATCAGTGAACGAAATTCAGAAAAAATATTACCCAACCATTTTAGGTGCAATTCACCTGATTGTTCTTTACACCTTCATACAGACGCTTGTTGATTTTCCACTTGCCTTACTCGACTATTATAATGGGACGGATTATTTATTCAATCCATTTAAGAAAATCGCATTGGGAGTCGGATCCAATCTTTTCATATTTTACTATGCCTACCGACGTGCAGGAGTTTCGTTGAAGGAACTTTTTCCGGTCAAAATGTTTAACCTTCTGGTTCTGTTTCCTATTATTTTATTCTTGTGGGCGGCCCAGAACCTGATCACAGAGGTTAACAATGCCCTTTCTTCGATTTTGCCTCCACCGACATGGTTCTTTGAATTGTTCAACAAAGTATTTGAAAGCGACTATGGAATTTACGGAGCCATTTTAAAGGTAGCCATCATAGCCCCCATCATCGAGGAGCTGATCTTCAGGGGAATCATCATGCATGGATTGATGCGGAATTATTCTAAATTTACGGCAGTCTTCGTTTCTGCGCTGATGTTTGCATTGTTTCACCTCAATCCATGGCAATTTCCTGCCACATTTATTCTTGGTCTTCTTCTCGGATTTCTCATGCTGCGCACCAGGAACATTCTGTTATGTATTTTGGGACATGCCATCAATAACGGCCTGGTGTTGTTCAGCATCCAATACTATCGCGAAATTGAAAACAGTTCTTTCAGCGAAAGCAGTAAATCGAGCCAGTTAATCATCAGCTTTGCAGTTGCAACAGTAGCATTCTTGCTTATTATTCTTATCACTCGCCAACAAAAGCCCAAAACAAATTAATTCGTGGTGCAGGGCAGTTCAATGAAACACCGGAATTTGAACTATATTTACACTTCAATTTTAACAAAAACAAAACCATGGAACGGGTTGCCATCTTTCCGGGATCGTTCGATCCTTTCACAGTCGGACATGAAAGCATCGTAAAACGTGCAATTCCATTGTTCGACAAAATCGTCATCATGATTGGATTCAACTCGAATAAGCGATCTTTTTTTTCGGTTGAAAAACGTGCAGAATGGATCAATGAGGTTTTCAAAAATGAGCCAAAAGTTACAGTCGAGTGGCACGAAGGCCTGACTGTTGACTTCTGTAAAAAAGTAAATGCCCGCTATATCCTTCGTGGATTGCGTACTTCGGCCGATTTTGAATTTGAGCGCGCCATCGCTCAGGTCAACAAAATGATGCACCCGCAAATCGAATCGGTGTTTTTGCTCACCAGTCCCGAGCATACTCCAGTCACTTCGACCATTGTTCGCGACATCATTTATCACGGAGGCGATGCCAGCATGTTTTTACCGACTGCGCTGAAAAATACCGTTTTTAAGATCGATGAATAATTATTTGCCTTTTCTGCCGTTAAAATTCCTGAATAAATCTTCGTTTGACCACTGTGAATAACAGAAAACTATTATCTGCCATACTTTTCCTGATGTTTCTCCTGATTCAAAATTCAGGATCAGCCACTGTTCATATTTCAGGAAAGGCTCCTGATTATGCCGGAAATTCAATTCATTTGAATACGCTTCATGATTTCATTTCCGAAGAAAAAATAAAACTGGGTACCCTCCGGATTAATGCTGAGGGTGTATTTAGTCTGGACCTCGATTTAGCTGAAACGACTCTTTGTTTTGCCGATTTTGATGGCTATCATGGAATGATTTACCTGGTACCCGGGAAATCGTACGAAATTTTATTGCCGCCCAAACGCACTTTGACTGAATCTCAAAAGCGGAATCCTTTTGTAAAACCAGAACAGATTTGGTTTGGAACAGCCAATCCCGATGCAAATGAACTGAATTACCAAATTCAGAAATTTGAACAGGCCTGCATAATCCTTGAAAACAAGTATTTCGATCAGATTTTCAGGAATCAATCCAAAGCATTGGTCGATACGGTGAAGCAAGCTCTTGACAAAGAATTCCCCATTACCAAATCAACGATTTTTGAATCACACAAACTTTTCCGGAAAGCGAACCTCGACTTTGCTCTGAATCAGGGAAAAACGATTGGTTTTATGGAAAAATATTTCAGCGAAACCAAGCCAAATAACCAACTGGCAGCTTATGCAACCCTGTTTAATCAGGTATTCCTGAATTACTTTAATCTGCTTGCCAACAATTCGAAGACAGCAGAAATCAGCAGCTTGGTTAATCACGCAGAACTAAAAAAACTGGATGATTATTTTCAGAAACAATTGCATTTTAATACGGAATTATCGCATTCGGTTTTGCTAAAATCCTTAAAAGATGCTTATTACAGCAAGCAATTTTCAAAAGCATCGGTACTGATGTTGCTCGATGAGGTGAAAAAATCAGAATGGAGCAGTTTCGAACAAAAAACGGCAGAACTTATTCGGTTACAACTCACCTGGCTAAGCAGTGGAAGCAACCCGCCTGTCTTGCTCCTCAAAAATTTTGAAGGACGAAAAGTGAGTATTTCAGATTTTCCGAATAAATATGTGTACCTGCACTTTACTGATCCTGTAAATACGATTTGCCGGCAACATCTCGACGCCTTAAAAACTATTGCAACACACTATCCTGACAAACTGGTTATCATCAACGTTATTCCAGATCGTCCGACATTTAAAAACGACAGCAACTGGCCCGGGATTTTCACTACAACCGAAAGCAATATTGAAGAAACCTACAAGGTGAAAACCTATCCGAACTCGTTCCTGATTGGCAAAGATGGGAAACTGCTGCTTTCGCCAGCACCGAACCCGATTGATGGACTTGACCGCCAACTTGGGCAAATCTTCAAAAGCGATTATTATAAGGAGATGCAAAAAGCTAAATAGTTAACACTGTATTTTCTACAAATTCTTGCAAACTCCGGTAAGTATTTGCCATGGGAGTATCAATTTCTGATTTGGCAAACCAATGCACTTCTTCAATATTTTCCTCTGTCTGCGGAACCGGAATTTCATCTCCGGAATATTTCATTAAGAACCATTTGGTTTCTTTCAAGACCAAATTTTCCGGAAAAGGCAAATAAGGTGAACGGTAAATATGAAAAGTGGAATCCAACGGTTTGATAATCTGGATATTTGTAAGACCACACTCCTCCTCTACTTCGCGGATAGCTGCATTTTCAGGAGTTTCTTTCTTTTCAATTTTTCCTTTTGGCAAATCCCAAACGCCCAATCGTTTGATAAACAAAAACGAATCTTCGTTATTTTGAACCAATCCACCGGCCGCTTTAATCTCCTTAAAATAACTCCTGAATTGTTTCCAGAGTTGGTTAATTTCCTGATTAACAAGTAGAAAATCAGCTCCATTTTTACCCGACTCAATATCAGAAACAAGTTGATTTACAAAATCATAGCTAAATAAATTAATATTATCAGTAATGTTATTTTTAAATGATTTATCATTTCCGGAAGCGATATGAATGGTAGAGTCATTGAAAAAAACTTTGTACATTTGCCAGCATTATTAGTTAAAAACCAAAAAATCATGATCGAACAAATTCAAATCGAAGTTACAAAGAAACTGCTTCACATTAACACCATAAAAGTACAGCCGAGTAATCCGTTTACATGGGCATCGGGCTGGAAAGCTCCAATTTACTGCGATAACCGCAAAATAATGTCCTATCCTGAAGAACGGACTTTTATCTGCGAACAGTTTTGCAAACTTATCCGCGAGAAATATCCGCAGGCTGAAGTGATTGCCGGAGTAGCCACCGGTGCGATTGCACACGGAATGCTGGTTGCCCAGGAATTAGGCTTGCCGTTTATTTATGTCCGCGCAAAACCGAAGGATCACGGACTCGAAAACCTCATTGAAGGCGATATGAAAGCCAGTCAGAAAATCGTTATTATTGAAGACCTGATTTCAACAGGGGTCAGCAGCCTGAAAGCAGCCGAAGCAATTTCAAATTTTGGCGGCGATGTATTGGGAATGATGGCCATTTTCACCTACAATTTTCCTCATGCCCAGAAAAATTTCGCTGATGCAGGATTGGAGCTCACCACTTTAAGCCAATATCAGGTATTGATTGAACTTGCATTGGAATCGGGCGACGTACAACCTGAAGAAGTTGAAAAACTGAACAAATGGCGCGAGCAACCTGAAAGCTGGGGCAAATAGATTATTCGAAAACACCATAGATTTTCCCCTTTTCTATACGGAAAAGGGGATTTTTATTTCTAAAACCTCTAAATTATGTCTAAAACGAAATATGTCAGCGATGTAAAAATAGTCAACCAAAATCAGGAAACTATTTTCACCTACCTTTCGAACTTCGAACATCTTTCAAAATACATCAACGACGGTCTTTTGTCAAAACTGACAGAACAAATCCCTCAGATAAAAATTTCCAGTTTTGAATCAGATCAGGATTCATGCCGTTTTCAGATTGCCGGAATGGGGTTGGCTGAAATCCGTATCATTGAACGGGAACCATACAAAACAATCAAAGTTGGCAGTACCGGCAGTCTGCCGCTCAGCATAACATTCTGGATTCAACTTTTACCGGTTTCAGGAAACGAAACAAAACTACGCCTTACACTGGATGCAGAGATGAGTCCAATGATAAAGATAATGGTTAATAAAAAGCTGGAGGAAGGTATTAACAAAATGGCAGATATGCTGGCTGCGTTGCCTTACAAATAATGATTTGAAGGGAAAATATTTACTATTGTAAAGACGCACGGCCGTGCGTCTCTACCTGAAGAAAATTGAAACCTGGCTTCTCTTTATCATTTAATCCTCCTGAAGGAACTCAACCTCCTTGAAATGATAATCCAATATCTGACCATCATTCTGCCGGATCAGAAGCTGTCCGATATGATTTACTCCGATAATTTCTCCTTCAAAAACTTCATTTCCGGTTCTGAAACCGTGCTTTTCATTCAGGCGGTAAAGCGATGAAATGTATTCCCGGTCAATCCGGTCAAATTCACCCTGCCGCAGAAGTTCATAATACGAATTGATTCCTGTAACAACTTCCGTCAGTATTATCTCACAGTCGAAATGCGTATTTGTCAGCAATTGCAGCGAAACCGGATTGGGTGCATTACTATGGAAAACCATTTGATTCACGTTCAAGCCAATGCCAACAACCGAACTTTTTAGTATTCCACTCATGATTGAATTTTCAATTAATATCCCGCCAAGTTTCTTATCGCCAACATAAATATCGTTCGGCCATTTGATTGAAACTGAGTCAACATACTTATTTATAGCCTTATGAATGCCAAGCGCAACTACTTTTGAGAGCATAAACTGGCGGCGGATTTCAAGAAAATCAGGATAAAAAACCATTGAAAAGGTAAGGTTCTGGCCCGACTCGCTCTCCCAGAAATTATTGATTTGTCCTCGTCCGGCAGTTTGTTCGTATGTCAAAAAGACAGTACCCTCCAACACGTCATTATCTCTGATTTGCCGGTTGGCATAGTTGTTGGTAGAGTCCGTACTTTGTATCCGAACTAATGGATTTTCGATCTTTCGATTCATTGGGCTTCATTAAATTTACATTTCCAAATTCAATCCGGAGATTCGGCATACAAGTTTAATCACTTATTATAAAGTAAAAAATTTATCTTTGTAGTACAAATAGAAATATATGAAGAAAATCAGTCACAAAACTGAAACTGAACAATTAATTGATGCCATTGTTGAAGGGATACAAAGGAAAAAGGGTATTGACATCATGAAAATTGACCTTACTAAAATTAACCATTCCGAGTGCAAGTATTTCATTATATGTCATGGAAATTCCAATACCCAGGTTGATGCAATTGCCCATTCAGTAGAAGATACAGTTATTGAATTGCACAACGAAAAAGTCTGGCATACTGACGGATACCGGAATTCGCTTTGGATTTTACTGGATTACGCAGATATTATGGTGCATGTTTTTCAAAAGGATTCGCGTAAGTTTTATGATCTCGAAAACCTTTGGGCTGACGCACATATTGAATTAATAAAAGAAGAAAACTAACATAAAATGGCAGAAGATAAAAATAATAAAGAAAAAGAGAAGTCAGGTTTCGGCAATTTACGCCAAATGAGTAAAGCTCCAAAAATTAATCCGTACTGGATTTACGGAGTTGTCATTATAGCTTTTCTTGCAATTCAGTGGTTCACCATGGGCGCGGGACCGGTTGAAACAAACTGGAAAGATGTGAAAACAACCATGCTTGCCAATAACGATGTGAAAAAGATCATTGTTGTTAACGAGAAAGACGCTCAGATTTACCTCAAAGAAACCAGTTACGAAAAATATTCCTCAAAACTCAATAACGGATTTACTGCTCCGGCAAAGACCGGTCCTCACTTTTTCTTTACCATCGGATCGGTTGATTCGTTTGAAAAGAACCTTCAGGAAACTCAAACCAGTGTGAGCGAAGAGAATAAAATCAGTGTTGAATATAAAACGGTACACAATTACCTGGGCGAACTCCTGAATTGGATTCTTCCGTTTGCGATAATTATTTTGCTCTGGTGGTGGATTTTCAAACGCATGAGTAAAGGATCAGGTGGCGGTGGCGCAGGAAATATATTCAATGTGGGTAAGTCTCAGGCCAAAGTTTTCGATCGGGATTCAAGAGTTTCAAATACTTTTAAAGATGTGGCAGGTCTTGCTGAAGCCAAGCAGGAGGTGGAAGAAATTGTCGACTTCCTTAAAAGTCCTACCAAATTCACCAAACTCGGCGGAAAAATTCCTAAGGGCGCACTTTTAGTCGGTCCTCCGGGAACCGGAAAAACCTTGCTTGCCAAGGCCGTAGCCGGTGAAGCAAATGTTCCATTCTTCTCCATGTCGGGTTCCGATTTTGTTGAAATGTTTGTAGGAGTAGGTGCTTCGCGTGTTCGTGATTTATTCAAACAGGCCAAGGAAAAATCTCCTTGTATCGTATTTATCGATGAAATTGATGCCATTGGCCGTGCCCGTGGTAAAAATCCAAACATGGGTTCGAATGACGAACGCGAAAATACACTGAACCAACTTCTTACTGAAATGGACGGTTTCGATACCAATTCAGGAGTAATTATCCTGGCAGCTACCAACCGTGCCGACATTCTCGACCGGGCTTTGATGCGCGCCGGACGTTTCGACCGACAGATTCATGTTGAATTGCCCGATTTGAACGAACGCGAGGAAATATTCATGGTTCACCTGAAACCTATCAAACTTTCGTCTGAAGTTGAACCAGCCTTTCTGGCAAAACAAACTCCCGGTTTCTCCGGAGCCGACATTGCCAATGTTTGTAACGAATCGGCTTTGATCGCAGCACGTAAAAACAAAGATATTGTAGAGAAACAAGACTTTCTGGATGCAGTCGACCGTATTATTGGTGGTCTGGAAAAGAAAAATAAGATCATCTCGGTAGATGAAAAACGCCGGATTGCCTATCACGAAGCTGGTCACGCTACAATTAGCTGGCTGCTCGAACACGCTCATCCGTTGGTAAAAGTTACTATTGTTCCACGCGGAAAAGCGTTGGGTGCTGCCTGGTATCTTCCTGAAGAGCGTTCAATCACGACCAAGGATCAATTGCTTGACGAAATGTGTTCAGCATTGGGTGGCCGCGCTGCCGAAGAAATCTCTTTCAACAGCATTTCTTCAGGAGCACAAAATGATCTTGAGAAAGTTACCAAGCAATCGTATGCTATGGTTAGCATTTTTGGAATGAGCGAAAAAGTCGGAAACCTAAGTTTCTATGATTCTTCAGGCCAAAACGAATTTGGTTTTACCAAACCATACAGCGAAAAAACTGCTGAACTCATCGATTCTGAATCAAAACTTTTGATTGAAACCCAATACATTCGGGCCCTTGAAATACTGAAAAACAATAAAGACGGGCATCATCAACTTTCTGAATTACTTTTGGATAAAGAAGTTATTTTCAGCGAAGACCTCGAAAAAGTGTTTGGCAAACGTCAATGGGAAAAACCGCTGATGGTGGCTGAAACGAAAAAAGAACCTGTAGCAGAGCTACCCGAAATAACTGAAGTTGATACAGAACCTTTGACTGCATAATGGATTCGGCAAAGAATAACATTTTGGCCCGGCTAAAGGCTGCCCAGGAAAAAAGAGGTGAAATCGAGGAAACTATCCCCGATTTCACCTCTCCTATTTACCATTCGATCAATCATTCACTTGACCTTGAATTCAAAACCAATCTTGAAATCATTGGTGGCGAAGTAATACTTTGCAAATCGAAGATTGAAGTTGCAGAAAATATTCTGCGGATTTGTACCGAAAAACAACAGAAAAGAATTTTCTGCAGTACTCCTGAACTGAGCCAGCTCCTCGATGGAAGAATTGAAATTAATTCAGCAGAAAGTGATTTTTTGAATGTCAATATCGGACTGACCAGCTGCGAATTTCTGGTAGCACATCTCGGTTCGGTGCTCATCAGTTCGGCACAGGTATCGGGCCGCCGCCTGAATGTCTTTCCGGAAACACACATCGTTGTCGCCCACCAGTCGCAATTGACAGATTATTTGGATCAGGCGATTGAAAAAATTCAGATTAAATACAAAAATAAATTACCTTCGTTAATCAGCAACATTACCGGTCCCAGCCGAACAGCCGATATCGAAAAAACACTGGTGATGGGAATGCATGGTCCAAAGTCGCTGATCGTACTGATTTCTGAAGAATCCATTTAAAACTTGTGTTATGGAAAAGGATTGGGTTTGTGTATTCCGCACCGAACAAATTTTTCAGGCAGAAATTGCCAGGGAAATACTTGAAAACGACGAAATTGAATGTGTTGTTTTCAACGAAGGCGACTCATCTTTTCCGTCACTGGGCGAAGTGGAAGTCTGGGTTCATCAGGATTTTGAATCGAAAGCAAGCGAAATTCTAAAAGATTTAATCCTTTGAAGAAATTTATCACACGATCCGTTACCGGAATTATTCTGGTTTTGGTCATGCTGACTGCAATTTTTGCCAGTGAGTACAGTTTTGTGGTTCTCTTTTTATTCATATTAATCGGTGGGATAACCGAATTCTCCGTCCTTTTCAAGGAATCTAACATCCAGCCAAACAGAATACTGATTTTACTGATTTCGGGATTGTTCTTTGTCGTTTCATTTCTTATTGCCCGGGGAACACTTGAATCTAAAATCTTTTTAAGCCTGTTTCCGATGTTTCTTATCATCATGGCAGCTGAACTCTATCGAAAAAAAGAAAATCCGGTCCTGAATATAGCAGTCACCATTTTCACAATCATATACCTTGCAACTCCAATTTCACTGATTAATTTTCTGGTATTTCCTCCTTTTCAGGATGGAAATAACTATTCACCCAAATTACTTGTCGCATTGTTTGCATTGATTTGGATTTATGATTCAGGAGCCTATCTGGTAGGTGTTTCGATTGGCAGACACAGGCTATTTGAACGCATTTCCCCGAAAAAATCGTGGGAAGGAGCCATTGGCGGGACTCTGACAGCTATGCTAGCCGCCTATTTTATTTCCGGATTTATTCCTGAAATTAAACAGGTACACTGGATAGCCTTCAGTATTTTGACGGTGATATCATCTACTTTTGGTGATTTGACCGAATCGATGTTTAAACGACATTTCGGAATTAAGGATAGTGGAAATCTGCTTCCTGGTCATGGTGGAATTCTTGACCGTTTCGACTCCTTATTCTTTGCAGCACCCATGATGGTGATGTATTTAAAACTGTTTGTGGAATAGTTCTCAGACCCGCAAAAACGGTTTTCTTCACTTAAAATAAGAAATCCTGCCATAAAGCTCAATTATTTACTATTTTTGAGCCTAAATCAAAGACTTAATGATGAAGTTTCATAAAGCCGGCACGACTACGATCAACTATGCAAC
>CAIPKZ010000454.1 GCA_903865775.1 uncultured Prolixibacteraceae bacterium
CCTGACAGATGTGTCGTTTATTTACAAGGATTTCGGTAAACCCAATCAGGAGAAACTTGAATTCCTGAATTATGCCGATACCGCGAAATACCTTGCAGACGGAACCTTTGGAGAAGGAACCATGGCACCAAAAATCAGAGCTTGCTTGTATTTCATCAAGCATGGCGGCGAAAAAAGTGTGATTACGGAAGCTAAGAAACTGGAAGACAAATCGTATGGATCAAAAATTACGATGGAATACGAATAAAGTGGTCGGCGATCAGCCTCACTTGGTAGAATGAAGTCATTCATTGCCATTCGTTTCGCGTCATTTAATTGTCATTCATTGTAGCTAAACAATCAGAGGGTTACAACAAATGACTATAAATGACAACCAATGACCGACAATTCTTTCATCGCTCCACAAATATTAAATACTACATTTATACAACATTGAACTATGGAAATCAATTTAAAAAACCGAAATTTTCTCAAACTCCTGGATTTCAGTCAGGATGAAATACTTTATTTGATCGAACTTTCCAGGAAATTGAAGAAAGCCAAAAAATCGGGTCTGGAAGAACAAATGCTGTTTGGCAAAAATGTCGCCTTGATTTTCGAAAAGGCATCCACCCGAACTCGCTGCGCTTTTGAAGTTGCAGCTTTCGATCAGGGCGCACACGCCACTTACCTTGGTCCGTCAGGTTCGCAAATCGGAAATAAAGAATCAATAAAAGATACAGCACGTGTGCTGGGCCGCATGTACGACGGGATCGAATACCGCGGATATGGCCAAAGCATTGTGGAAGAACTGGCCGAATATGCCGGAGTACCGGTTTGGAACGGCCTGACCAATGAGTTCCATCCGACCCAGATTCTGGCTGATTTTCTGACTATGAAAGAGCATTCATCTAAACCACTTTCTGAAATTAAATTCTGCTATCTGGGCGATGCCCGCAACAACATGGGAAATTCGCTGATGGTTGGTGCCGCCAAATTGGGAATGGATTTCAGGGCAGCCGCACCTGTAAGTTGTCAGCCAACAGAGGAATTGCAAATGACTTGCCGTGAAATTGCGGCCGTATCAGGCGGCAAAATTTTAATTACGGATGATTTAGCCCAAGCGGTTAAAGATTGTGACTTTTTATATACTGATGTTTGGGTTTCGATGGGCGAACCCGAATCGGTTTGGGCTGAACGGATAAAGTTACTCCTACCCTACCAGATCAATCAAAAAACAATGGAACTTACCGGAAATCCCGATGTGAAATTTCTCCATTGTCTGCCGGCCTTTCACAACCGTGACACCAAAATGGGCGAAGAAATATTTCAGAAATTCGGACTTGACGGACTGGAAGTTACCGAAGAAGTTTTTGAGAGCGAAGCCTCCATTGTTTTCGATCAGGCAGAAAACAGGCTGCATACCATAAAAGCAGTGATGGTAGCGACAATTGGATAATATTGGATAGGGATTCCATCTCTATTTCAAAAAGTGTAATTCTAAAATTAGTTACGAATTCCCGATCAAATGAGACCGATGGAATCCTTTTTTATTGCTTCGGGTAATGGATAGGGATTCCATCTCTATTTCAAGAAATGCGATTCTAAATTTAAGGATGCATTCCCGATCAAATGAGACAGATGGAATCCCTTTTAACTTCGTGTAATGCTAGGGATTCCATCTCTTTTTTGAAAGATGGAATCCCTAACGATTCATTTTTTGTATATTTGGTTTATGCCAGCAATTAAAGTCATTACACCAATTCTTGGCGACCGGTATTACCACATTTTTAATCGTGGGAACAATGGCCAGCAAGTTTTCTTTACCGAGGAAAACTACAGGTATTTTTTGCGGCTTTTCCACCAGTTCATGCATCCTCATGTACATCTTCTTGCCTATAGCCTGATGCCCAATCATTTTCACTTTCTGGTAAAGACTAAGGATTCCATCTCTTTATTGAAAGATGGAATCCCTGAAAACTTAAAAGATGAAATGGATTCCATCCCTCAAAAAAAGGATGGAATCCTTGCCGATGAATCTTTGATTGGAAAAATCGTCAGCAACCAGTTCCGGAGGTTTTTCATTACCTATTCGATGGCTATTAATCATCAGGAAAACCGCACGGGCAGTCTGTTTTCAAAGAACTTTAAACGACTGGAAATTGAAGACGAAGATTATCTCCGGTATGTAGCATTTTATATTCATCACAATCCCCAAAAGCACGGATATGTAGACGATTTCAGAATGTACCGTTATAGTTCGTGGTTGGCGTATAATTCGCAAAAAGCAACATTGTTGAACAGGGAATTGCTGACCGAACTTTTTGGCGGGATTGATGATTTGCTGGAATACCATAAATATCTCCACGAGGAAAATGAGTTGAATCTGCTGGAGTGAATGTAGTGATAGGGATTCCATGCCGGGATATGGATTCCATCCTTCTTAAAAAGGGATGGAATCCTTGTTACTCTGAGAAAAACAGGGATTCCATCTTTCAAAAAAGAGATGGAATCCTTTGGTGAAAAATAATCAGTCTTTTATTTTCCTGGGTTTGCAGAGTTTGTCTTCCTTTTTTGCTTTACGATCACAGCGTTTACACTCAAACCTCGCATCGTCCTTCTCCTTGTAATCGTCGTTTTTACACTGTGTTTTTGACATTTTCTATTTATTATCCTGTTCGATGTGTTGAAGAACAACCGTAACAGGATAATTGTTTTTCAAATATTCTGCCATTTTTTCCGCTGCATAAACCGAACGGTGCTGTCCTCCGGTACACCCAAAGCTGACAGATAAATGAGAGAAACCTCTCGAAGAATAGACTTCAACCGAATTTGAAACCAGACTAAAAACAGGCGCCAGAAAGTTAGCCATAGTCGATTTTTCTTCTAAAAACTCCTGAACCTGAGGATCTTTACCGGTCAGATGTTTATATTCCAGATACTTTCCGGGATTATGAATAGCACGGCAGTCGAAAACGAAACCGCCTCCATTTCCCGAAGGGTCAGCCGGAATTCCTCTTTTGTAGGAAAAACTACTGACTCGTACCGTCAGCCGGTCGTTCACAGGACTTATTGATTTCAGAAATTCGGATTGGGTAATTTCTTTTAATACTTTGAATAATTCGGGCAACTGAACCTGGATGGTATTCCGGCCAAGCAGGATTTCCAGATTTTTCAGGGCAAATGGAATACTTTTCAGGAAATGCTCCTTTTTTTCATAAAATCCACGGAATCCATATGCACCCATGGCCTGCATGATTCGGATCAGCACATATCCGCCAAAAAGTGATTTGAATTTTTCACGGTCAATATGTTTGTACTGGCTGAGTTCATCCAAATAAAACTCCAGTAATTCTTCCCGCTCGGCTTCAGGAATATTGGCTTTGGCGTCGTACAGAAGCGATGCCAGGTCGTATTGAAGCGCACCCTTTCGTCCACCCTGATAATCGATGAAATAAACTTCTCCGTCTTTCAGCATCACATTTCTTGACTGGAAATCGCGATACAGGAAAGCATTGTTATCAACAGCCAATAAATAATCGCTAAAATTTTGAAAATCATCTTCCAATGCCTGTTCGTCGAAGGATATTTTAGCCAGTTTCAGAAAGTAATACTTAAAATAATTCAGGTCCCACATCATCGATTGCTTGTCGAATGCTTCACGCGGGTAGCAAACGCTGTAATCGATGTCTTTTCCGGCAACCAGCTGGATTTTCGGGAGCTCACGAAGTACCTTTTTGTATACTTCTACTATTTTTATTGAGAAACCTTCAGTCTCCCGGGTTTTGGTCAGAAAATCGAACAAGGTGGTATTGCCTAAATCTTCCTGCAGATAAGTTCTTAAGTCGTAACTCACTGCATAGATGTGCGGAACCGGGATGCTTTTATTTCTGAAGTGAGCCGAAAACTCAAGAAAAGCCTGATTCTCTTTAACATCCTGATTGAATGCGCCAATAACCTGATGGCCGGAACTTTTCATTCGGGCATATTCACGGTAAGAACCCGAACCCGGCAATTGTTCGAAGAAAGTCACTTCTTCCTTGAAATGAGATTCGAACAAACTGATAAGCTGATCTTTAATTTTTAGTTCCAAAATGAATTATTTGTTTTGTTTTTCCAATGACTCCTTAATACGTTTGAGTTGATCTTTTGGATACTTTTCATCAGGCCTCATCGATAATGCTTTGTTGTAATTGAAACGGGCCATACTGAAATTCTCCAATTGCATTGCCTGATCTGCCAGTCCGATGAGATTCTGATAATTCACATTTTCCTCATCACGTCCTGCCTGTTCAATCAACTTCTGAATATCTTTCATTTTTATTCTCGGATACTGTTCGTCCTTTTTCATCGAAATAGCTCTGTTATAATAGAAACGGGCTATAGAAACATCTTTATTGTAAAAGGCTTCATCAGCTTTGGCAATAAGGCCTTTATATTCCTTTTCCTCTTTTTCAGAAAGCAGTGAATGTGTCAGGGCCAGGATTTCGTTAATCCGGTCCTTCGGATATTTTTCCCACGATTTTATTTCGAGTGCTTTGTAATAATAGAATTTGGCCACGCCATAACTCATTTTTCCGAATGCAGCATCCGCCTGTCCGATAGCCCGATCATAACCTGAAAGTTCCAAATCCGAAAGCTGTGAATCAATGAGTTTATGAATTAATACAAGCTGTCTGGGAGGATATTCTTCGGTTGGTTTAATATCGCCAGCTCTAAGGTAGAAGAAACGGGCAACCGAATAATCCTTTACGCCAAACGCATCATCGGCTTTTTTAATGGCTTCATCGTAGTCAGTAATTGTGGTATATGACTTAGCCCTGACTTCAGTCGCCTGTGCAGTTTCAACAGGAATAGAAAGCGGAACGCTCACTGGTTTAACCGGTTCAGGTTTTGTAATTTGACTTGTATAGGTCTCAGCAGGTTTAACTTCACTCAACAATTTATCAATCAATGCCATCTGGCTCTTCGGATAGGCTTCTTCAGGCTTAATCAGCAAGGCTTGCTGGTATTGAAGTTTGGATATAGGATATGCCTTTACTTTGAACGAATTGTCGGCAACAGAAATAGCCTGTTTGTATTTTTCATCGATTTCGCGCTGCGATTGGGCCAGACGGTCTTTGTTGCGCTTTTCAAGTAAATCTTCGATTGTTTTGATTTTTTCTGCAGGTAATTTCTCATCAGGCTTAATTGTTAGCGCAACATGATATTGCATATGTGCTGCAGAAAGCTGGTCATCTTTAAAAGCTTTTTCAGCTTTTGCCATCGCTTCGTTGTAGGCCTTGTCATCAGCAATTTTACTTTTTGCACTCAGGTTTGCATCAGCAATTTTCTGATTCACTTCTTTCAGGCGATCGGCCGGATAAACTTCATCCGGTTTTACTGCCAGTGCTTCGGTATAAGCGGTTTTTGCGCTCAGCCATTCCGATGCATCAAATGCCTGATCGCCTTTTTTGATGGCTGCATTGTAACTTTCGTCCCGGGCATCAAGTGTGGCTTGAATATCTTTGATCTGTTTCTGTGGATACACCTCATCAGGTTTTACAGCCACTGCGTTTTGGTATTCGGTTATTGCCTCTCTTAGCTTCGAGCCAACAAAGAAACCGTCAGCAAGTTTAATGATCCGCTGATAATCGGCATCCTGTTTGGCAAGCAGCTGAATTTTGGCCTGAATGTCAATAATCAGAGGCTGGATTTCGCCCTTCCGGGAAGAATTAATCCGTATAGCTTCTTCATATTTCTGAATGGCTGGCTGATACCTTTTATTTTGTTCATGCTCTTTTGCCGAAGCCATTGCAAGACCGAACAATTTATCCTTCGCCTTTTGCATCGAGTCCTGCTGAGCTTTTTGGAAGGCCAGTGCTTTATCCATTTCTGCCTTCGATAACAAATCATCAATTTTTGCAATCTGGTCTTTTGGATATTTTTCACCGGAGAATACAGAAAGCGCGGTGGTATAATGTGTACGGGCAATCAGATAAAGTTTTTCGGAAAATGCCTTATCAGCGGCGGCAACAGCTTTTTCAAACTGGAGGCGGTCAGCTTTTTCTTTGGCAAGCCGCTGAGCTTCTTCCTGAGCTGCCAACTGCGCTGTTTCTTCCTGCAGGCTCAGCATTCTGTCAATTTCAGCAATTCGCATCGGAGGCAGAGGTTCAAACGGTTTCAGATTGTATGCCTTCTGATAGGTTGCCCGAGCCTCTTTGAGTTTATTCTGACCGAAGGCTACCTGTGCAGCAGCCACAAATTGTGTGTACTGACTGTTTATTTCAGCTTCTTTTTGCAATGCACTTAAAATCTCGTCAATTTTGGCGATTTGCTCTTTAGGAAATGCTTCAGCCGGTTTTAATCCTGTAGCTTTCTGATATTTCTCCTTCGATTTTGGATATTCTTTATTTTTAAAATCGGTGGCTGCATCGGCCAGCATCAATTTATACTGATCCTCCAGATTCTTCAACCTGCGCTTTTCTGCTTCAATATCGGCCTTTTTCTGATCAATATCCTTTAATTTTTTACTGGCATATTCATCATTTTTTTTGAATTTCAGAGCCTCATTGTAACCGGAAATTGCATCATCAAACTGATTCGTATTGAAAGCATTATCAGCACGGGTAATCGCTGTTTTATACTGCTGCTCGTTTTGCTCAATCATCAGCTTTTCAATCAATGCAAGCTGATCCTCAGGGTATTTTTCATCTGGTTTGATCAGCAAAGCTTCATTGTATACAAGTCGGGCCGAGCTGTATTCCTTGTTGCTGAAATTTTTATCTGCCCGCTGAATAGCATTTTGGTAAGCTGCCAAAATGGCTTTCATATCTGCGTCCTTTCTGGCCTGATCTGCCAGTAATCCATTGATTTCACTGATTCTTTTTGGCGGTACAGGTTCCGATGGAATCAAATTATAGGCCTTCATGAATGCATCTTTTGCACCGGCAAGTTCATTCTTTTTCAGCAGAGCTTCTCCGTCAGCCAATGCCTGATCAAAATCCCTTTGGGTTTTGGCTTCAGCTTCCCTCTGAGCAAGCATCTCATCAATTTTTACAATTTGCTGTTTCGGATATTCCGAACCAGGCAGGTATTGAAGTGATTCCTGATATTTTTCTTTTGCTTCCTGGTATTTTTTATCTGTCAGTTGACGGTTTGCTTCCGTAATGGCTTTATTATAAGCTTGAGTCATGCGGGCAATTTCAGCCAATTTTGCTTCGGTTTGTCCTAATTTTTCTTTTGCTGCCTGATCGTTTGGCTTAATTGTCAGGGCTGTCTGAAAACCTGACCGGGCAGTTTCCAAATCGTTGCTGGCAAATGCTTTATTTGCACCAGCCATGGCTATAGTATATTCCTGCTCAATTTTCTCATTCTGTATGCGCAGGTTTTCAGCCAGTGTTGCATCAATTTTTGCAATCTGTTGTTTTGGGTAATCCGAATCCGTTCGGTACTGTAACGATTCCTGATATTTTCCTTTTGCTTCAGGGTATTTTTTATCTGAAAGCTGGCGATCGGCATCAGCAATGGCTTTGTTATATGCCTGGGTCAATCGGAGAATTTCTGCCAGCTTGGCTTCCGTTTGTACAAGTTTATCTTTTGCAGCCGGATCGTTTGGCTTGATTGTCAATGCTGATTGATAGCCAGATTTAGCAGTTGTGAAATCATTGCCTGAAAATGCCTTGTCGGCACCGGCCATTGCTGCAGCAAATTCCTTTTCGGTCTTTTCCAACTGCAAACGTTTTGCTTCTTCCTCGCGCCGAAGGGTTTCAAGCGTTTCGTCGATTTTTGCAATTTGCTGTTTGGGGTAATCCGATTCGGGCAGATATTTCAGCGATTCCTGGTATTTTCCTTTTGCCTCCGCGTATTTTTTATCTGTCAGCTGACGGTCAGCTTCCGAAATTGCTTTATTGTATGCCTGAGTCATGCGGGCGATTTCAGCAAGCCTGGCTTCAGTCTGGGCAAGTTTATCTTTTGCTGTGGGGTCGTTTGATTTAATAGTCAGGGCAGATTGATAACCAGACCGGGCAGTTTCGAATTCATTGCCCGCAAATGCCTTATCAGCACTGGCCATGGCTTTGTTAAATTCCTGTTCAGTTTTTTCTTTCTGCAGACGAAGGTTTTCAGCCAGCGTTTCATCTATCTTCCGGAGTTGCCCTGCCGGATATACTTCTTCAGGTTTAACTTCAAGTGCTTTCCTGTACTGAGATTGAGCATTGGGATAATCCTTTTGATCCAGCATTTTATCAGCCTGGGCAATTAATGTTTGGTATTCTTTTTCTTTAACAAGCCTTGCCTTTTCTATTCCATCCAAAATATTCTCAATATCCTTGATTCTTTTCTTTGGATAAGATTCAGAAGGTTTTATTCCTGAGGCTTCCTTATATTTAATCAACGATTCAGAATAATTTCCGGCAGTAAATAACTGGTCAGCATTTTTTAAAGCCTCATTGTATGAATTTAATTCGGCCAGTGCCTGTTCTTCCTGCTTTTTAATTTCAGCAAGTTGATTGTCAATCTCTGTAATTTTTCCGGAAGCATAAGCATCTTTCGGAATCTGAACCAAAGCATCGTTATACAAGCCGCGTGAATTGGCATACTCTTTTGAATTGAGAGCTTTATCAGCCTTCTTTATGATGGATTGATAGCCTTCGATTTTTTTAATCTGATCTTTTGGATAAGCTTCTGTTTTCTTCAGTGAAAGCGCCTTGTCGTAGGCCGATATTGCAGCATCAAGCTGGTTATCAGCGAGCAGCTTATCTGCCTGAATGATCTGATCGTCGTATTCCTTTTTGGAAACCTGCTGTTTTTTCAGATTTTGAAGCTCGTCAATCCGTTTTTGAACAGCTGGATTTTTTGGCTTTAATTCAAGTGCCTGAGCAAATGTGTTGAGCGACTCGTCAAAATTGTTTTCGGTGAAAGCTTTTTCAGCTTTGGCAACCAATGCGTTAAAATTGATTTCATTCGTCTCGGTTGCCGCAATCTCAGCAAGTTTGCTTTTTGGATAAGCTTCATTTCCCTTTATCTTCAAAGCATCCTGATACTGAAGTTTCGCCTGCCGTATATCGTTTGCTGCCATTGCCTTGTCTGCCAACTGAATGGCTTGCTGATATTTTTTGTCGGTTTCAAGACCAACAATTGCCAGTTCCATTTCAGAAATCTTGTCTTTGGCTAATTTGCTGTCAGGTTTAATTTCAAGTGCCTTTTTAAATGAATTCATCGCCTGCAGATAATCCTTTTGCTGCACCAGCACAGAGGCAGTCTGGATATTTTGGTTGTAGTCTTTTTCAACCTGGTCGAGTTTCGACTGTTGCTGTTTTTCCTGATTAATCAGGTTGATCTGATTTTGCGGGTACTGATCTTCAGGAATAATCTGATTAGCCTGATTGTAAACAGCGATTGCCTGATCGTAATTCTTCGACTGATAATTTTTGTCGGCCTTGGCAATTAAATCTTTAAATTGTTTCTGCTTCTCAAGAAGTGCGAGCAGCTGGTCAATCTCATTAATTCGTCCGTTGGCAAAAACATCGCCGGGTTTATATTGCAGTGCTTCTTCATAATTTGGTCTGGCTTCCTTGTAGCTTTTCTGTTCGAAGAAACCATTGCCACGGGTAATAGCAGACTTGTATTTCTGTTCAAGTTCTGCTTTTTGCTTTTCTGTAATTTCAAGGGCTTTCACCAAATCCTGAAGTTCAGCCACCCGATCGGTCGGATATGCCTTTTCAGGAAAAAGTTTTTTTGCATCCAGGTATTTTGTCAAAGCCATCTGGTATTCGCCCCGCTGATAATTTGTATCAGCTTCTTTGATCATCTGTTCAAAATTCCGCTGCTTAGCAGCCAAATCCTGGGCATCTTCCTTCGAAACAGTATTCGATTCTTTTTGAACCTGACTAGCTTGTGATTTGGCAGTTTCTAATTGTTCAACAAACTGAAGATCAGAAATAAAGCTTTCTTTTTCAAAATTGTCAATATCTTTCCCATAGAAAATCCGTCCGGTCGGCTTTAAGGCGAAGCTCTTGTCGATGCCTTCAAATTCCTTCATCAACTGAACGACCATTGGGAAAGGAGGAAAATCACTGTCTCGGTCCCATACCTCCTGCGGTATAACGGTTGAGACAAGAATAATTTTATTGAAGTGCCCGGGATATTTGAAGTTTAAGCTGTATTCATTAAAAAATTCAAGTTCGAACCTGAATCTGCCATTTTTAGGAATTTCAATAGAAGGTGTTTCTTTTCCGTTTTTCATCACTTCAATAAGTCCTGTTGCCGATTCACCTGCTTCAGGAATAATTTTGCCGGTGATAATAAAATATTTTTTGCTTTGTGCCTGTGATGTAAGCTGAACCAAAAACATAATAATCAGAAAAACCCATATCCCTATCCGCCCTATCTTAGCCATAAGTATTTCGTTACAATCAATTAACTAAACCAGAATACCCTGTAAAATTAACCAAAACATCGAAAAGTCGTGTATTTAGATTCATGTTTATTCTGAAGGTTAAGAAACTAAGGCATTTGGTTTCTTAAAATTAACGTAGAATTCTTGAAATTATTCCACATTATAAATGATCAATTTGTAGAATTAACGGATGAACCAAGGAGAAATACCAGAATGGAACTAAAAAATGTGGGAGATCTGCATTTTAGATTTGTTTTCCTGAACCTGAAAAGGCTGATTTTGCATTATTTTTCCATTTTCAACAAACTCCTGATCAAAAACAGTTGACGTTCTTCCAAAATCATTTAGTTCAGGCGAATATTTTATTTGTTGAATTTGATATTCAGGCATCAGGTATGCATGCTCTGTTTCTTTTGAAAGTTGAACAGCCATTAGAAAATGAGCAAGATTGGATTTTTGATTCTCAACATCCTCCGGAATATCGGTATTGACATTAACAGTTTTTGCAATGCAGTCTTTTTTAGAAAATATTAATATAAAATCAGAATTATAGTCCAGTTCGAGACGAAAACGACCATGTTCCGGAATTTGCACTTTTACTGCCGATTGATCATTTTTTATAACTTGTATTGTTCCGTTTTCAATCCTTTCAGTATCTGAAATAACTTTTCCGGTAATAATAAAATACTTGTGAATTTGTGCATTGGTAGTGAAATTAAGGGCAATGCTCAGGATAAAAACAAGTGTAATCTTCGAATAAATATTTTTCTTCATTTACTTTGGGAGTTTCTTTGATTTTTTGATTTTGTTTGGGTCAAAATGTATGTGAAACTTTACTTTATCCCGAATTAAGGTAAAAGGTAACCCATGAAAATTTTAAATGTTTCTTTTTTATTCCTTTCTTTAGATCAGGTTAATAAAAAGTTTTGCCAGTGTATTTTGAAAACCTCTTTCGAAAAAAATCCACATCTCTCATTCTCAGTGATTCCGAGACTTTGGCCGGAAGCACCGGCGGTTTGAGACGCAACCTGAAGGTTTTTGACCTGACCGCAATGGGTGTAGCAGCTATTGTCGGAGCCGGAATATTCAGTACAATCGGGAATGCTGCGGCCAGCGGAGGGCCGGCCGTGTCGCTGCTTTTTGTTTTCACTGCTATCGCCTGCGGCCTTTCTGCCATGTGTTATGCCAAATTTGCCTCGGCAATTCCCATTAGCGGAAGCGCATATACCTACGCTTATGTCAGTTTTGGCGAGTTGATTGCATGGATTATAGGCTGGGACCTGATCATGGAATATGCAATCGGGAACATAGCCGTGGCCATCTCGTGGTCAGGGTATTTTACCGGATTAATGGATGGCCTGGGTTTGCACATTCCTGATTATCTTTCAACCGATTTCCTAAGTGCTTCGCGCGGATACCATGTCGCAGTCGAAGCGATGAATGCCGGAACACCGCTGGCGAACCTGAGTCCAGCACTCAGCAGTGCCTTTTCAGCCTGGACCAATGCTCCTCAGATTGGCAATTTTCATTTGGTAGCCAACCTTCCGGCTTTATTCATCGTTTTTGTCATTACCTGGATTTGCTACATCGGAATCCGCGAATCCAGAATTACAAATAACTTTTTCGTGGTCCTGAAAGTGGCTATTTTGCTTTTGGTTATTGGCATTGGAGCATTCTATGTCAAGCCTGAAAACTGGAGCCCTTTTGCCCCCAACGGAATTTCAGGTGTTTTGAAAGGTGTTTCGGGCGTGTTTTTTGCCTACATCGGGTTCGATGCGATCTCGACAACTGCTGAAGAATGTAAAAATCCGAGGCGCGATTTGCCTGTGTCGATGTTTTATGCATTGCTGATAACAACTATCCTTTATGTGCTTGTCAGCCTGGTGCTCACCGGAATGGTTCCTTTTTACGAATTGGGTGTTTCCGACCCGATGGCTTACGTTTTTACCAAGTTACACCTTACCAGCCTTTCCGGATTTATCGCTGCAGGAGCAGTTATTGCAATGGCGAGTGTTTTGCTTGTTTTTCAACTGGGGCAGCCTCGCATCTGGATGAGTATGAGCCGCGACGGCCTTCTCCCTCCAGTTTTTGCGCGTCTTCATCCAAAGTACCGTACCCCGGCATTTTCAACAATTCTGACCGGCTTTGTAGTGGCTATTCCTTCCCTTTTCTTAAATCTTACGGAAGTGACCGACCTCACCAGCATCGGAACTTTATTTGCTTTCATCCTGGTTTCAGGTGGAATAATTGCATTGAATCCGACTGGCAAACAAAAGCACGATGGGAAAGGATTCCGTGTTCCATATGTGAATAGCCAACGATACCTGTTGCCCATCTGGGCGGTTATTTTGCTGTTGGTCTGGCAATCGGGTTTTGGGAGTTCTGCTTTTGCGACTGAGCTATCTGCCGGTTCCGGCTGGTTTGAAATCTTCCGTCATCATTTCCCTTTCCTGATATTTTGCAGTGTTTCAATCGTGATCACCTTTCAGGCAGTTGCCAAAAGGTGGTCGCTGATACCGGTTCTCGGACTGATGACAAATCTTTACCTGATGAGTGAATTAGGCGTAACCAACTGGTTCCGGTTCGGAATCTGGCTTATAATCGGACTGTTACTTTATTTTACGTATGGTTACAAACATAGTCGTATGAGAGAGAATGACAGCAAACTCTGAACCTGAAAATTCTTTTCGAAAGTATTCAGCAATTATTCAGCTAGCTCGTGACTCAAACAATGCAGCGTTCCCAGTCCCCATACCAAATCAATTGCGCTGATGCCAATCACATCCCGTTCCGGAAATAGTTCGGTAAGTATTCCGAGTGCCTTGTAATCGTTTTTATCGTTGAAAGTTGGAACGAGTACACAGCCATTAGTCATTAGGAAATTGACGTAACTGGCCGGTAAGCGAAGATCTTCGAAATCGATTCGGGCAGGCATGGGCATCGCAATCACATTCAGTTTTTCTCCATTTTCGAGACGGGCATTCCGGAGTATTTCGAGATTTGCTTCCAACTTGTGATGATTGGGGTCGCTCGTATTTTTCTCCTGAGCAGCAACAACTGTATTCCGGTTCACGAAACGACAAATATCATCCACATGCCCATGCGTGTCGTCACCTTCAATGCCTTCGCCAAGCCAAATTGTATTGGTTACGCCGAGATATTCTCGGAACACATTTTCGTAATCTGCTTTTTTGAAACCTCTATTTCGAACCTGCTGAACCGGGTCCATCAGACATTCTTCAGTGGTAATCAATGTTCCGCATCCATTTACATCAATGGAACCCCCTTCGAGCACAACTAACCTATTTTGATACATCGCCTGAATTAAAGTAATATCAAGGTGTTTGGCGACAGCTTCCGGAATTCTCTGATCCTTTTTATGATTTTTGTATTTGGCCCAACCGGTAAATCCAAACTGAATGGCTTCGTTGTAACCATTGGCATTCTTAACTATTGCCGGACCCGAATCGCGCATCCAGTTGCGGTTGGTATCCTGAATGATGTAACTCACCGCAGATAAATCAACGTGAGCCTGTTCGAGCATTACTGAAACTTTCTCACGAAGTTCAACCGATTTGACGACAAGAATCACCGGTTCGTAAACGGTTATTTTTTTGATTATTTCTATAAATGCCCATTTAATGGCATGGTACTTTCCTGGCCAGTCGCGGCCTTCAGATGGAAATGACAACAAAGTGGCCTGATGTTTTTCCCACTCTGCAGGGAATCTTCGGGATAGGATGGTATTATTATTTGTGATCATTAGTTTTCAGGCTGCGTAATTCACTATTTCAATTCCGTTTTTCAGTATTTCAGATACAACAGGATTGGATGATTTAAAATCATTTGCACTAAACGGATGTGGTTCAATTAATAGGTCATCGTCAGTTCTCATTTTCATTAGTTCTATCTGCAAATCAATGATATCGTCGATTGATTTAAAAATAATCGCTAAATCGATATCGCTATCGATACGATTAGTACCCTTGGCAAATGACCCAAACAAGATGGCATTTTCAATCTTATACTTCTTCCCAACCAAAGAGATGTATCGTTCTGCAATTTTTATAGCATCTGCTTTATCCATGATCTAAGTTCTTTAATATTTGAAATCCATTCCGCTGTAAATTCCAGTGTGCATTTTTCATAAAATGCTTGTTTATAACTATCGTATCGTGCATTCAAATTAAAAGTTGTAATGGTATCAAGCCAACCTATTTGAATACTTTGAAATTCAATTTCTGAAAGCTTTGCAAGTCGCCTTAAATCGTGGGTAAAGGGCGCATGGTTACCTGATATTTTTACTATTTTGGCTTTCAATAATCTTTCAATTACAATGTGCCCAATAAACAATGACCAATGATAATCTTTTACTTCAAAAAGATGAATCATCGTATCGTAATCCTTGTCAGAGGTCATAATCCAATGAAAAAAAGTTTTTTCGATATCGATTTTTTCATTTTCCATCATTCAAAAATACGAAATTATCCGAATATCTATTTTACTGCTTGGCTATTTTGGTAGTCTGACTGAATTCATTCACAGTTCTCAGGTCGAACTCAAAATAATCAAGTTTTTTATTCATTACCAACTCAGTTTTCATGGAATATTCGGTAATCAGGCCATTTTCAATATCGAAGATCAACTTGCCTTTGCCAAAGCCTTTGCCTGAAAACGAATTGTCATTCATTTTCGGTGTCATCCGGTAGCTTTGGCTGAGTTCAAATTGTGCCATGCTATTTTTAATTCCAAGCAATTTATAGGTTGTGGTGACTACAGTCTCGATTACCGAACCCTCCATCGGTATTGAACCGGGATGATCTGTCGAGAATTGATCGCCGATTTTGAGTTGCTGTTCCGGAAAGTCAAGATGCTCGAAAGTACTGCGGGCAGTTTGAAGAAGCTGTTTTTTCTGATCAAAATCAAACTTTTCTGAGGCTACCGATTTGAAGCCTGGCAAATGTCCTGCTTTGATTTCGCCAGTGACCACGGTTCCTTCAGGAATTTCATTTTTTCCGTTGAGACTCATCGTCCTTTTATAGATCAGACTAACCGGGATACTTGAGTCTGCCGATTTCTTTTCGGTTATCAATTCCGTGTCGGACTTGGTTTTTACATTCGATATTGTTGGATTTTTAACTCGCATACTTTTTAACTTCCGCATGGCAATATCCTGTCCGGAATAAGTAATTACCGTTTCAGAACCTCTGATGGTTGATATGCAATAAATCTTTTCTGGCTGGAACTGTACTTTCAGAATCAATCCATCCTGTTTGGGTTTGCTGCACGAAAACTGGGTAATTATCAGCAGAATACCAATTGTCTTTCTCATTTTTATCAAAACTAAGCTGCCAAAAGTAAGTAAAGATTCCAGATGTCTCCAAATACATCAAACTGAAAATTCGAATACGAGATTGAGGGAATAAAAGAATATGATCATCATTCAAAGATATTTTAATACTTTTATCGGGACAAAAAATGGGTTTCCAAGACTGAATTAATTGCTCAACGGATATTCATTATTTGGGAATTATGGCTTAAAAAACAAACTGCAACACATTGCATATTAGTGCAAATACTTTAAAACACGAATTTTCGGTTGTTCAACTTCCGGAGAAATCGATTTGGGAAAAAGAATTAACCACAAGCTCCTGTTTTGCAGATTAGTTCGAATAGAAAAATTTAGTAATTCAATATAAAATGAAACAAATTTTGGTTACCGGTGGCACCGGATACATTGGTTCACATACTGCGGTAGAACTGCAGAATGCCGGTTTTGAAGTAATTATTGTGGATAATCTTTCAAATTCCAGTATCGAAGTTTTAGATGGAATCGAAGAAATTTCAGGTATCCGGCCTGTCTTCGAGCAATTCGACCTGATCGACAAAGAAAAGGTGGATGCTTTCTTTGGTAAATATCCAAATATCGAAGCGATCATTCATTTTGCAGCATTCAAGGCAGTCGGCGAATCGGTTGCTTTGCCATTGAAGTACTACCGCAACAATCTCGTTTCGCTGGTTAACATTCTGGATGCCATGGACCAATTCAATGTTCCGGGTATCGTATTTAGTTCGTCGTGTACGGTTTATGGCCAGCCGGAATCGTTGCCGGTCACTGAAAATGCCCCGATACTCAAAGCAAATTCTCCTTACGGAAACAGCAAACAAATCTCGGAAGAGATTATTCAGGATACTTTGGTTGCCTGTCCAAAATTAAATGCCATTGCGTTACGTTATTTTAATCCGGTTGGCGCTCACCCAACTGCAATAATTGGTGAACTTCCATTGGGCGTTCCACAGAATCTGGTGCCGTTTATTACCCAAACAGCAGCCGGATTACGAAATCAACTCAGCATTTTTGGCAGCGATTATGATACTCCGGACGGTACAGCTATCCGCGATTACATTCATGTGGTTGACTTGGCCAAAGCTCATGTGGTTGCAGTTAAAAGACTCGTGGAATCGAAAAACAAAAAACCGTTTGAAGTTTTCAATCTTGGAACCGGCAATGGCCTTTCAGTACTTGAGGTAGTGGATGCATTTGAACGGGTTTCGGGCCAAAAACTTAATTACAAAATTGTTGACCGTCGCCCGGGTGATGTGGAAAAAGTGTATGCCGACACCACCTTTGCCAACGAAGAACTTGGCTGGAAAGCTGAAAGCACCCTTGATGATATTCTGGCATCGGCCTGGAAATGGGAAAAAAAGATACGTGGAATTGAATAAGGTAATTTTAAAATAACTGATTAAAATACAAACTAATTTTTAACCAAATGTAATTTGTTGATCTGAACCTGAACCGATAGCCTAAACATATAGCCATGCTAACCAACTTGAATAATAATTCAAATCATCCGCGATTTGCGAAGAAATACTTCGTGCCGGTAATTAAAACAATGCTGGTTTTTGTTTTTTCAATTTTGCTCTGTAGTCCGGTTTTTTCACAACGCATTGGTTTCACAGATAACTTTGATGACGGTTCAATGGAACTTACTTTCAGAAGTAATCAGGGAACCCTGCCGCCAGTAAAGATCTGGGAAACAATGACTCCGGGCACTTATAATCTGGCAGAAAAAGACAGTGTTTTGAAAATCAGGTATTCCAAAACAGAAGGAATTGGTGCCTTCGATCACTTTACATTTACTCCGTTCCGGGCGCTGAATGTTGCAAATAATCCACGAATTCAGGTTCAAATCAAATCAAACCTCGAAACGAGCCTCACAATAAGTCCAACCTATACTTTGGAACCACCTACATTCGAATATCTTGAACAGAAAATTTCAGGAGACAATACCTGGCATACCTATACTTTTGATTTAACCCGTGCCTATTATTCGAAATTAAATACCGTTAAGGCGGTAGATTTTTATTTCGACCGGAACTCGTCGGTGACCAGATCAGGAATGATTGAAATGGATAATTTCAAAATCGCATGGTATCTGATCAAAGTTACTGACATAAAGGCCACCGTGATAAATGGGACAAACATTCGGCTAAACTGGAAATCAACGGATACCACAAATACAAAAGCCTATAAAATCTATCGGGATAAACTTCCGGATTTTAAACCCAATGAAAAGAACCTGTTGACTGAAGTAAAAAATACCAGTTTCGAGGACAAAAACCTTGAACCCTATCAACATTACTTCTATCAGATCATTCCGGTTGGCAAAAGTGGTGAAGTATTTTTTGCTTCAAAGGAAGTCAGTGGCGAGACATTTTCACACGGAATAAATCCGACAGTGAATATTGCCGGAACCAATACTTCGAAGGTTAAGAAATACGAAAAATTTGAAGTTCGCCTGGACCTGAAAAACGTTGGCATTGAAAATCCATATAATCCGGATGATATTGATGTTTGGGCCTTTTTCACTTCTCCTTCAGGAAAAAAGATGAAAATAAACGGATTCTATGATAATTATGAAGGCGCCAATCAGTGGAAAATTCGTTTCTCTCCGAACGAAACCGGTGAATATAAGTACCAGGCCTTTGTTCGTGATGCAGGTGGAACAGGTGAATCTTCCATCAATACATTCATTGCAACCGAATCCGAACATCATGGATGGATCAAACCATCGGTTAAAAATCCGCATTATTTTGTGCGAGACGATGGCACTTCCTATTACGGAGTTGGTGTGTATTCTCCCTGGGGAAATGATCAATCGAGATTTGATACCTTTGCAAAGAATAATGCCAACTTGTTTGCCATCTGGGACATTGGATACGGCGGGTTCGTCAACGATGCCGGACTGATTGAAGAAGAACTCGGCCGGTATAACCAGAGAAAACTTGGGAAAATCGATTCATTAATCGTTATACTTGAAAAAAGTGATATCCAGCTCATGTATGCCATCTGGCCTCACGATCTTTTTTCGGAAACCGTATGGTCTGCCGAATGGAAGAAAAACCCATACAGTCAGCTGACTGATGCTGAAAATGTGTATAGTGACTCGCTGGTCTGGGAATACCAGAAAATGAAATACCGCTATATGATTGCCCGGTTTTCATACAGCCGGAGTATGGGAATCTGGGAATTAATCAATGAAATGAATGGCACCGATGGCTGGGCAAAGGGACATCATCAGGAAGCCTTGGATTGGGTAGCGAAATGTGATAAATATTTTCAGGAGAACGACCCGTATAACCATCCGGTTACCGCATCATTTAGCGGAGGATTTACCGAATACCGCGAAGAGTTGTATCAACGAAATGATATTCCGAATATTCACCTCTATCCGGCACAGGGTTGGGTCATGAAATACCCGGATGATAAAATGAGAAGTGATCTATACAATTTCGCCTGGGCCAGCCGACGGTTTTGGGATGCATTTAAAAAACCAGCTATTTTTGGTGAAGCCGGTGCAAACCTGACGTATTTCCAACCCAAGGATAAAGAATATCATATCTCCTACCATAACCAAATCTGGGCTTCATTTACCAACGGCCTTGCTGCAATTCCGGTATGGTGGGCATACGACAATTTAAACGCTGACGATTGGACCTCGCTCAAAAATCTATCCAAATTCGTATCTGATATCGATCTGGCCAACCTTCCATTTAAGATTTCGGATATTAATTCTGAAGGCGCCGATGTTTTCGGACTGGATACCGGATCGAAAGCTTTTGGCTGGATACGGTCCTATACCAAAGTTGATGTAAGCAGCTCGAAAATATTTGTCAAAGGCCTTGAAAACAGTGCATATGAGGTATTGTGGTTCGATACCTGGAAGGGTGAATACTTAAAACCAGGTAATGTTGTTTCAGAAAACGGCGTGATGGTTCTGACCGTTCCGAAATTATTTGAATTCCATCCCGATGTTGCATTTAAAATCAATAAAAAATAAGTTGTCAGTAACTGGCTTATATTTTGGCATTCAAAGGAAGTGTTGGAATATCTTCGGGAAACCTATTCTGTTTTTAGCTTTTAATCCAATAAGCGTGTTTTTTTATCTATTTTTGTGAATTAATTGTTTGCTTTTTCTGACCATATTTGAATTAAATACGTTCTGAAATGATTCCCTTAACTGATATGCTTTTTGAAAATTGAACTTATCAGCGAATACAGCGATCCGGGCAAGTAGTTGAAAAAACTGGCTGCTTAATGGCCGTAAAAAGGCAAAATAATTTGAGCTCTTTCTACCAAAAGGTATGATCAATATATCCTGATATGAATGCATATAATTTTTTCTAACTCAATTTTTCGGGGATGGAATCTTTACCAAATATATTAATTGTTGACGATACAGAGGAAAACTTACACCTCCTTGAGGTCGTTTTACGGAATCTCAAAGTCAACCTTATCAGTGCATATTCGGGGCCTGAAGCACTTCGAAAGACCAAGGGGCTTGAATTGGCAATGGCAATTCTTGATATACGGATGCCTGTAATGAGCGGCTACGAACTGGCATCCCGACTGAATGAAAATTCTGCAAACAAAGTACCTGTCATTTTCCTTACTGCCAACATCCTCAATGAAACGGATATATACGACGGATTCCTTCTGGGTGCAGTCGACACTATTTTCAGACCCATTCAAAATCATATCCTCTTGTCGAAAGTCATGGTATTTCTTGACTTATTTAAACAGAAGCAAACGATTATACTGGAGGCTGAGTTGCTCAAAAAATCCACAGAGGAACTGGCAAAGATTAATGAAGCCCTTAAAGCAAGCGAAGGACGCCTGAATGATATCATATTCAGTATGGCTGACTGGGTTTGGGAAACCGATGAAAATGGTGTTTATACTTATGTTTCTCAAAATGTCGTGGATGTTTTGGGAATGACTCATGAAGAAATGATCGGCAAGACGCCTTTCAGTTTCATGGCACCGGAAGAACAAAAAAAGATCGGAACACTGTTTTCTGAAATCGTAAAGAACAAGGCTCCAATAAAGGATTTACTGAATTGGAATATCAGAAAAGATGGTAAACCTGTCTGTTTAATTACCAATGGGGTTCCCATTTTAGACGAAAATGGGAATCTGAAAGGTTATCGCGGTGTTGATACTGACATTACTCACCGGATTGAGTTGGAAGAGTCTCTGAGTGCTCACCGCATTGAACTGGAAATGCAAAATGATGAACTGAGATTGGCCAAAGACAAGGCGGAAGTGACTTCTCAAAAATACACTGACCTCTATAATTTTGCTCCATCAGGCTATTTTACGCTTTCAGCAGGTAAAGAAATTTTGGAACTCAACAATACCGGCTCCAACATGCTTGGACTTAGTCACCGGCGCACACGTTTGGTTGACAACCATTTCGATTTTTTTATATCGAATGAAACGCTGCCTGTTTTTGACGATTTCTTCGAGAAAGCTTTTCAAAGCAGAAACATTGAGACCTGCGAGCTTGTGCTCGAAACCGAAGACTTCGAGCCAAAATATGTGCATGTGGAAGGCGTTGTTTCAGCAGATGGAAAAAATTGCCTTTTAAATGTGGTCGATATCTCCGAACGAAAGCAGGCCGAGGAATTGTTGCAACAAAGCCAATCAACCCTTGAAGTAGCACAACGAATCGCACACATCGGAAGCTGGGAATGGGATATGATTTCAAATACCGTAAAATGGTCGAAAGAGATGTTTCGCGTTTTCGATATCGATCCCGAAAAATATGATGGAAAGCCCGAATCACTCTTGAAAGTAATTCATCCTGAAGACATTCCTCTTTTCTCGAACAGCATGAATAATAATATTACGGCCGGCAATTCGCCTTCTCTTGAATATCGGGTTGTTCACCGGAATGGTTCAGTTCAATATGTTTCTGCTGAAGGCAGGTCAGAATGTGATATTCATGGCAAACCGGTCCGAATGGTCGGTACGGTACAGGATATAACAGAACGCAAACGGGTAGAGGAAGATTTACGGCAGGCGAATAGCTTTTTGGACTCCGTATTGGAAAACATTCCGGATATGTTATTTATTAAGGATGCAAAAACCCTGCGCTATGTGAGGTTTAACCGGGCCGGCGAAAACCTCCTGGGAATTTCAAGAGAAGATTTAATCGGCAGGAATGACTATGATGTCTTTCCAAAAGAACAAGCCGATCGTTTTGCCAGTAACGATCGGAATTTAATCCTCAGCAGAGGAATGACTGACACGCCTGAAGAAGCGATTCATACCAGAAACAAAGGAGTACGTCTGTTACATACCAGAAAAGTCGCCATTCTGGATACCCAGGGAGAACCCCAATTTTTGCTGGGAATTTCGGAAGACATTACCGAACTCAAGTTAGTGGAACAAACCCTGAAAATCAGCGAGGAGAAATACCGGACCATGTTAAATGCATCGCCCGACGGTATTTTATTGATCGACTTGAATGGAATCATCACCGAAGCCTCTGAAATAGGACTTGAATTATTTGGCATTGATTCGAAAGACGACCTGGTTGGCCACAATTTCAACGATTTTATTACTTCAGAAGAAATCCAGGCAGCCAATGAGATGTTTGAAAAAACCATGAATGAGGGTCTTGCTCAAAACATCGGTTTGATGATTAAAAAGAAAAATCAGTCTGTATTTTATAGCGAAATAAGCACAACACTTATTCAGGACCGGTTTGGAGAGCCCCTTTCATTCATGCTCATCATCCGCGACATCACCCAGCGAAAAAAGACAGAAACCAAGCGCCTTCATGCCGACCGCATGGTCAACCTCGGGGAAATGGCCTCGGGTATGGCCCATGAGATTAACCAGCCACTGAATATTATTTCGATGGTGATGGATAAAATCCTATTTGAAACGGCCAAAACACAAACTTTAGACCTCGAATTACTTCATACAAAATCCGATAAAATCTTTGAAAACATCACCCGGATTCGAAATATCATCGATCACGTCAGGGCATTTTCAAGAAACGAAGACAATTATGTACTGACCGCATTCGACCTGAATGCCAGTATCGGGAATGCCATTTCAATGATTTCAGAACAGTTCAAACATCTTGGAATCAGGTTGGATCTAAAACTAAACAAAAAAATTCCGTCCATCTTTGGCAATACCTTTAAATTTGAACAGGTCATCGTCAACCTGTTGGTCAATGCCAAAGATGCTGTCATCGAGAAGAAAAGAAAGCATCAGGAATATTCGGAAATGACCGTAGGAATCTGCACCTATCTGGAAAACCAGTTTCTGATTGTTGAAATCACCGACAATGGAATTGGTATCAATAAGGAAGATATTCATGATGTGATGCTTCCATTTTATACTACCAAAGATGAAGGCAAAGGCACCGGACTTGGATTATCCATTTCGTACCAGATCATCCAGGAAATGAATGGGAGCATCGAACTTTCTAGCAATCCGGAAGACGGAACAAAAATTAAGTTAGTTTTGGACCTTCAAAATAAAAATCAAAAATGACAAAGGTAAACAAGATCAATATTCTGATTCTGGATGATGAGCAACAATTCACTGAAGAATTAAGCGGTTTTTTCCAGGATTCGGATTTCGAATCATTTGAAGCAAACACTGTTGAAGAAGGAAGGAAGATATTGGAAGAACATGTTGTGGACCTTCTGATTCTTGATGTACGTTTGCCTGGTATCAGCGGACTGGATGTGCTGAAAGAGGTGAAAGTACATTATCCATCCATGGAGGTTATTGTCATTTCGGCTCATGGAGATATGGATACGGTAATTAAAGCATTGAGACTCGGAGCCTTCGACTATTTGCGTAAACCTTTCCGGTTTATTGACATCCGAATTGCCCTTGAGCGCACCCAGAAATACCTTCAGATGCACCGGAAGCTGAAGCTAATGGAAGAAAAAAATTCATTGATTTCAAAAACGCTGGAAGAAAAAATCGACCGGCAGTTTATCGGAGTCAGCCCGCTGATTCTCGATGTATTTGATCAGGCCATGGTCGCTGCCAATTATCCGGAGGCCAATGTGCTGATTACCGGCGAGAGCGGAACCGGAAAAGAAAACATTGCCCGGATCATCCATTATTCGAGCGGCAGAAAAGACCATGTATTTTGTGCTGTAAACAGCAGTGCTATTACCGATACACTTTTGGAGAGCGAATTCTTTGGTCATAAAAAGGGATCATTCACCGGTGCCATTGCAGACAAAATGGGGTACTTTGAAGTTTGTAACAAAGGAACCCTGTTTCTGGACGAAATTGCAGATATGCCGTTTAACCTGCAGGCGAAACTGCTGCGTGCAACCGAAGAAAAGGTGATTACCCGGGTTGGAGATACCCAACCCATTCACACTGACTTCCGGATCATTTCGGCCACCAATTTTAATATCGAAAAACAGGTAGAGAAGAAAAAATTCAGGCTCGACCTGCTTCACCGTCTCAATACCCTTCACATACATATCCCGGCGCTTCGCGAAAGACCGGAAGACATCAGACCGCTCGTCCTACATTTTGTCGATCACTATTCCAGCCGGTTTAACCGACCAAGTATGCATGTTTCAGAAGAAGTTTTTGATGCACTTCTGAAATACGATTTCCCCGGAAATATCAGGGAGCTGAAAAATATGACCGAACGCGCCATGATGCTCTGCAAAGGCAGTTCACTTGGAATTTCCGACTTCCGGATAAAACCTCCAAAAACAGAAAACAATGTAACTCCTGATGAAGTGGTCGATCTGAAAATGATTGAAATAAAAATGATTCGGAAAGTTCTTAAAAGCTGCAATTTCAATCAACAGGTTGCAGCAGATGCCCTGGGCATTCACCGGGATGCCCTGAGCCGGAAAATGAAAAAATACAATATTAATATCAACAAGATCGAATAGCAGACTGTAATTCCTGAAACTATTTGCAGCAAAGCGGCTGGCCTGAGGTCAGCCGCTTTGTCTTTCCTACAAGGTGAATTCGATTCAGGAAAAATTGGATTTTTAAGGATCACATGATATTCTTGTGGGGAATCCGGGAGAACAAGTTCAAGATGATTTATTAGAACCTTGTATTCAAATTTTTAAACCTTAGTAACAGTCCGGCGATCTTCTAAACCTAACTTTATTTACCATATCTTGACTTTACCTGATAAAAATTCAGGTTATTGAATTCTATTTTCATATTGAAAAGGTAAATAAGGTTGGTAGTTAAGTGGTTGAACTAAGTTACTATGGTTTCAGGACAAAAAGTAAGGTCTTCTGAAAAAGCTATGTCTTTTAAAATTTGAAAAAACACATCCACACGAGAATATGAAGTGATCCATTTTAAGTTAGTAATATGAGTTGGATCTATAAGTATCTGGTGTTGTTTTAATGAAGAATCGATGCAGAGTCATGCCGTCCCTAGGACCTCGGGACGGGGTGACTGGTACTTTGCGAAATCTTTCTGATGTCCTTGATTATTCATCTTCCACCTTCACCGCAAATAAAAAGATTGCGGTAATCGACTTTCTTCTCCCATTTAAAACATGACTTTTACCCCTGAAATTACACTAACCGATTACGCATTTTCACGTATGTACGCGATTATTTCATTTCCGGAATTCTTCATTTTATCATAATTCAGGCTTAAAAAATCCAACTCAAAAAAAAGAAATATTTTTTTCTGTTTCAACATCAAACAGATAGCTATCCAAAGCATCTCGTTTTGGAGATGAATATTATTAATGGCACAGCCTTTGGTTTACAACTGGCACGAAGGTAAACCGTCAGTACGATGAACCCGGCACATTTAGGGTTTCGTAATTGATTTTTTACTCCCATAAAAAGAGGTAAGCCGTCCCTCCAATGACAAGCACGGTTTTTTTAACCAAATAATAGGAGATTACATCATGGCCGTAGAAAAAACCATTGGATCATCAAGCTTAGTAGAAGTTATTGACCGTATCCTCGACAAAGGTGTCGTAGTTGATGCATGGGTACGTGTATCCTTAGTAGGTATCGAATTACTTGCAATCGAAGCAAG
>CAIPKZ010000455.1 GCA_903865775.1 uncultured Prolixibacteraceae bacterium
AAGATTCAAAAAAAGATATTTCGGAAATGTACCAGGGTAGACGTAACTATTTTAATCGTTTGCTGGAAGACAGTTTATTCAAAATTATTCCATCACAGGGAAGTTATTTCGAGATTCTGGATTATTCGAAGATCTCTGATGAGACGGATGCCGATTTTACTTTCCGTTTGGCCAGCGAATTTGGTGTTGGTGTCATACCGGTTTCAGCATTTCTGCACGAAAAGAACAAACTGAAAATGGTGCGGGTTTGTTTTGCCAAGAACAATGAAACACTCGAGAAAGCGGCTGAACGTTTGCGTCTTGTTCCTTCATTAAAATAATGACCTAAACTGCGGTCACTCTTACTTTCTTGTTTTTTAGCCTGCTGTTATCGACCAGTTGAATGAGTTGATTCACGACTATTGATTGCACACCAACAAAGGCACAATCCTGCTTGATTTCGATGGTCCCCAACTGATCGTTGCTGAGTTTGCCTTGTTTCATGAATAAACCTGCAATATCTCCTTTCGAAATTTTATCTTTTCTTCCTCCTGAAACAAATACGGTTTTCCAGATCGACGGCAAAGGTACGGGAGCCTTTTGCATCACTTCAATTTCAGCGTCTCCGATAAAATCAGGCAGATTTTCATTTTTCCACTTCAGCACATATGCAGTTCCGTCGCTGAACATTCGGGCAGTCCGGCCATTGCGGTGGGTGAATTCATGGCTTCTCATTGGAAGCTGGTAATGGATAATAAACCGGATTTCCGGAATGTCGATTCCCCGGGCTGCCAGGTCCGTAGCAACAATGATCTGGTGCGTTCCGTTCCGGAATTTAATGAGTGCCCGTTCCCGGTCTTTCTGTTCCATTCCGCCATAAAAACAGCCGTGTCCGATCCCTTTTTCAGTTAAAAAATCACTCACTTCCTGAATGGTATCCTTAAAATTACAAAAAACAATTCCGGGTTGATTGCCCAAATGACAAAGCAGTTCGGCCAGTATTCCTAATTTATCCTGAGAATTTGCAAGAATCGTTTTGACTTTCAGTTGCGATGTCGCTCCTTCCAGGTAATCAATGACCACCGGATTCTTCATTCCCACAAACTTCGGAATTTCAACTTCCTGTGTGGCTGAAGTCAATATTCTTTTCTGAACCCTTGGCAAAAGTGTCAGGATTTCCTTCATTTCAGATTCGAATCCGATTTCAAGCGACTTGTCGAATTCGTCGAGAACCAGTGTCCTGATAAAACCGGATGAAAAATTTTCCCTGCGTAAATGATCGGCAATCCGTCCCGGCGTACCAATCAAAATAGCTGGCCGGTGTTTGATTTCAGTTTTATCTTTCGATCCGGCTCTTCCGCCATAAACTGCATTGGCTTTGTATCCTGTTCCCATGGTCCGGACGACCTGCTCAATCTGAATGGCTAATTCACGCGACGGTACAATGATCAGCGCCTGAACTTCGGCGCAGCTAATATCCAGTTCTGCGATAATTGGAAGCAGATAAGCCAGCGTTTTACCGGTTCCTGTTGGAGATAGCAGGACAATTTCAGCATTGGAAAGTATGGCAGATTGAGCCTCTTCCTGCATGGCATTGAGTTTCTCAATGCTCAGTTTCTCCAGAATATTCGTTTGATTTTTAATCGGACTTGTCATCCGGCAAAGGTACAGTTAATTATGCCAGAAAATCGATCAACCAACCGGTGGATAAAAAGCATCCCTGAAGTGTTCAATTTCAAAGTTCCAGCCGTAAAACACAATTGAAATAACATCGAAACGCGTATCCAAATTGATGTTGTTTTCCTGAATATATGCCTCCGCAGCATTCACCAGAAAGCGTATTTTCTTGTTTGAAACGGCTTCTACAGGGTGCTCATACGAATCGCTTCCACGAGATTTTACTTCCACAATAACCAGTTCCGGGCCATCCTTCGCAATGATATCAATTTCGAGGTGATGCGAAAACCAGTTGACTGCCAGTATTTCGTAGCCGAGTGACCGGAGGTGTTCAACAGCCAACTCCTCCCCTTTTCTGCCCAGTTCAAATGCCTTGCTCATGACTGTTTGCGTATTAGCCGGCATTTTTCGGCCACTTTGAGTTCATATTGACTTCCAAACATGAGAGCCAGATTTTTAGGAATATGGCCAGCCGGAAAATTAAAGCAAACCGGGAATTGATAATCCTGAACGGCTTCCAGAATGATTTCATTGGCCGTTTTTCCGAAAGGACTTTCATTGTCTTTCATGTCAGTAAAACCTCCAACCACAAGTCCGGCCAGGTTTTTCAGATGACCACTGAGTCGGAGGTTTTGCATCATACGGTCGAGATGGTACAGGTATTCCGACAAATCTTCGATAAACAAGATTTTTCCTGAAGTTTCGAGTTGCCAGGGAGTTCCCTGTAGGCTGAACAGGAGCGAAAGGTTTCCGCCAACCAATTCTCCGGTGCAACTCCCGTTGCGATTTATCTCTTCAGCCTGAATTTTAACCTCCGACCTTCCGGAGGAAAGCAATTCCATCAGGCTAAAAAAACTTTTGGAGGGTTTCATGTCATCAATAAAGAAACCCGGCATGGCACCGTGAATGCTTGCTATTCGGAGTTTGTTGAGTATAACATGAAAAGCAGTTATGTCGCTGAATCCGACCAGCCATTTGGGATTTTTCAGCAGCGGCGAAAAGTCAATTTTTTCAATGATCCGAAGAGATCCGTAGCCACCACGTGCGCAAATAATTGCCTGGGTTTTCGGATCGTCAATGGCTTCCTGCAAATCGGCAGCCCGTTGCAGATCGGTTCCGGAATACTGAAAATTCTTGCCGAAAACATGCCGTCCCACCACCACTTCATATCCTTCATCCTGCAACAATTCAATACCGGGAAGAATTTTGTCTTTCTGCACTTTCCCGGCAGGTGAAACGATTCGGATCCGGTCGCCGGGCTTGAGGAAAGGTGGGATGATCATCCGCATGTCATATAAAATTACTGTATTTACTGACGGGGTGACTTGGAGTCACCCCGTCAGTTCTCGTTGATAGGATTATTTATTTTTCAGCAAATCCCTGATTTCGGTTAACAACAATTCCTCATTGCTTGGAGCTGGTGGAGCAGGAGCTTCAACCGGGGCATCTTCTTTTTTCTTCAAACTATTCATCGCCTTGATCATCATGAAAATGGCAAAAGCGATAATCAGGAAATCGACCGTAGTCTGAAGAAAATTTCCGTAATTGATTGAAACTGCCTGAGTCGTTATTGTTCCTGCGGCATCCAAAACCGGATCTTTCAGTACCAGTTTCAAATCGGTAAACTTCACGCCGCCCAGAAGAAGCCCAATCGGCGGCATAATTACATCGGCAACAACAGAACTGATAATTTTTCCAAAGGCTCCGCCAATGATAATACCCACAGCCATGTCGACCACGTTTCCGCGCATGGCAAATGCTTTAAATTCGTCAACTAATTTCATAGATTATTTTTTTGATTGAAACCTCAAACGGACAAACATGAAATATTGTTCATGAAATTAAAAAGAAAACAAGTTAGTCAAATTTTAAATATTTTTCAGGATTATAAATTACTTTCAATTGATGTGAAAACAGGTCAATATCGAATTTGTTGTCGCCCAGTATTTCGCCATCTGCTTCTCCTGCAATGTTTTTTGCTGCACTAATTGAAACCCGGCTGGCCGAATAAGTTGAAACGCGCGGATCTTTTAAATATGCTCCGGAATATAATCCGGCCAGGTTACGAAGAATTCCAAACAATCCGATTTTGCGGATGATGGTTACCTGAAACAAACCGTTATCAGGAATAGCGTCGGGAGCCTGCATCATTCCTCCGCCGTTAAACCTCCCAATACCGATACTTACTGAAAAAACGAGCTCATCAACGACTTTATCGTCAATTACCAAACGTGCCTTACCGGTTTGATAATTCAGAAAGCTTGAGCCAAGTGCCTGAAGATACAGGGAAATTCCTTTCCGGCCCTGATCTTTCAGTCGGTTGGTTTTTTCTGCAACCATTGCATCAAATCCAAATCCGGCCATGTTGGCAAAATAACATATTTTGGCCTGATTAAAACTGGTATAGATGATGCGGCCAATATCCTGCTGCATGGTATCTCCCTTTTTGATCATCTGAATGGCCTGATTGTATTTGTTTGGA
>CAIPKZ010000456.1 GCA_903865775.1 uncultured Prolixibacteraceae bacterium
AGAATCGCAGGCCCGCAACCGTTATGAATTTTTCGCCAAAGTAGCCATCAAAGAGGGGCTGGAACAAATTTCAGCACTTTTCCTTGAAACTGCTGAGAACGAACGTTCTCATGCCAAGCAGTTTTTCAAACACCTTGAAGGCCGAATGGTAGAAATTACAGCCACCTATCCAGCCGGAAAAATTGGAACTACACTTGAAAATCTGAAAGCAGCTGCTGACGGCGAGAACGAGGAGTGGACCGAATTATATCCTGAATTTGGCCGGATTGCCGAAGAAGAAGGCTTTGGCCGGATTGCTTTACTTTTCAGATCAATTGCCAAAATTGAGAAAGCACATGAAGAACGTTACCGTAAATTGTATCAGAATCTGGAAGAAGGTAAAGTTTTCGAACGCGAAGGCAAAGTCGTCTGGAAATGTATTGTTTGCGGATTTTTACATGAAGGGTTGAAAGCACCCATGAAATGCCCGGTTTGTGAACATCCGCAGGCTTATTTCGAAATCGAAGCTCAGAATTATTAGTCATTTGTCATCAGGAAAAAGGAAAGTGGAAAAGGAGATATGCTCTTTGAATTTAGGAAATCACAAATTGTCACCACCTACTTAACCTGTAGCACTAAATTTCTACTAAATGAAAAGGGAAAATGTCAATGGACTAATTCCGGATGGAATCATTAGTAATAAGATATTTCTAATTAGGGAAGTGAAGGTCATGCTTGACAAGGATCTCGCTGAATTATACGGGGTTTCAACCGGGAATTTGAACAAGGCTGTCAAACGAAACATGAAACGTTTTCCAGAAGATTTTATGTTTCAACTCAATTTCGAAGAATTCGAAATCTTGAAATTCCAATTTGGAAGATCAAGTTAGGGAGGAACAAGAAGTTTCCCTTATGCATTTACTGAACAGGGAGTTGCAATGTTATCTGGCATATTGAATAGCGACAGGGCAATCAGTGTCAATATTCAAATTATGCGAATTTTTACCCGCATCAGGCAAATGCTGACAGATACCTTGAGCCTGAAACTTGAAATTGAGGTTATCAAAGATAAACTTCAAAACCAGGACAAAAACATCGAACTGGTTTTCAGTTACCTCGACGAATTATTAACCAAACAGGAAGACCCGACACCTCGCAAGCGGATTGGATTTAAAACGAATGAAGAAGACTGAAGTGTTGAATGATTTCGATTATTGAGCGATCAGGATTCCATCCCTGTTTTAAAGGATGGAATCCCTGTACTACTAGTCAAGGCTATCAACAAATAATAACTTGATTGGTCCTTTAAAAAACCTGGCTAAAACATGCTGATTACCTTTTTCAGAGCCTCAACAAATACATCAATTTCTTCCTTGGTATTGTAAAATGCAAACGAAGCGCGAACGGTTCCCTGAATTCCATAATGGTCCATCAGCGGATCAGCACAGTGATGTCCGGTGCGGACAGCAATTCCGAATTTATCGAGCATGGTTCCCAAATCGAAGAAATGAACTCCTTCCACATTGAATGAAATTACGCCTGATTTTTCAACCTGAGTTCCATAAATGCGCAATCCGGGAATTTGAATAAATAGCGCCGTGGCATAATTCAGCAACTCGCCTTCCCAGTTCGCAGCATTTTCAATTCCAATATTTTCAAGATAATCAATCGCGGCACCGAAGGCAATCACTCCGCTGATATTGGGCGTTCCGGCTTCAAATTTATAGGGCAGTTCGTTGTAGCTTGTTCCGGAGAATTTAACTTCCGAAATCATTTCACCACCACCCTGATACGGAGGCATTTGTTCGAGCAATTCCTTTTTCCCGTAAAGAACTCCTACCCCATTTGGACCATACATTTTGTGTGCCGAAAAAGCATAAAAATCAACATCCAAATCCTGAACATCAATTTGCAGATGTGCTGCGGCCTGGGCGCCGTCAACAAAAATCCTAACGTTTTTAGAATGGGCAATCTGAGTTATTTGACGGATTGGATTGATGGTTCCAAGCACATTCGAAACATGCGTGACAGCAATAAGTTTGGTGCGTTTGGTAATTAACGTATCAAGCTGCTCGATCAATAACCGTCCTTCATCATCAACCGGAAGCATTAAAATCTTTGCACCTTTTCGCCCGGCAAGCAATTGCCAGGGAACAATATTCGAATGGTGTTCCATCTCTGAAACAATGATTTCATCTCCTTCCTGAATAAAGGCTTCGCCAAATGAAAAGGCTGCCAGGTTGATGCTTTCGGTGGTTCCCTTGGTGAAAATGATTTGTTCGCGTGTTTCAGCATTGATCAGGGCACGAATTTTTTCACGGGTTTCCTCATAAGCCATGGTTGCCTTGTCGGCCAGAAAATGCGCTGCACGATGAATGTTCCCGTAGTATTCAGTGTAGGTTTTGGTCAGGGCATCGATCACCTGTTGTGGTCGTTGCGTGGTCGCTGCGTTGTCGAAATAAACCAGTGGGCGGTTATATATTTTCTGCTGGAGAATGGGAAAATCTTCACGTATTTTTTTCAGGTCAAAACTCATAACGGTTTGATTTTTTTATGAACAACCGCATTCCTGACGAGTTGTTCGAAATTTTCTTTTCAAAGATAGAAGAATTAAACTTTATCTTTTGCCGGCGATGATTTCCTTCCTTCGGATTATTGGTTAATTTTAGCGCAAAGTTTTAATAATGACAGGATGACTCGAACTCATTCTATCTGGCTCAACAAAAAAATAAACGTAAATCAATATGACGATGAAAATGCGATTGTTACTGTTGTTGCTCTTGCCTGTTTTTTCAGCAATTGCACAGGAACTTACCAAAGGTGAATTGGATCAAATCAAGGCAGGATTCAAAAAAGATGTTTACACGAAGGCCATGCAGAACGCACTTTCGTCGACCGATATTACCCAGCTGGCCTGGAACCGCGAAAATGTCGGAACAACTGACCAGATGTTCACCTATCGGGTGGATGTTTCGGGAATTACTGATCAGAAAAAATCGGGCCGCTGCTGGATGTTCAGTTCACTGAATCTTTTCCGCCCAATGGCGATGAAAAAATTCAACGTTTCGGAATTTGAGTTTTCTGAAAACTACCTGTATTTCTGGGACCTGATCGAAAAATCGAACCTTTTCCTGAACAACATTTCAAATTCGGCCAACCTCGCCATTGAAAGTGAAAAAGTGAGATGGTACCTACGCTCACCGGCTGATGATGGCGGCCAATGGATCAACTTTGTCAATCTGGTCAGAAAATACGGCATGGTTCCCAAAGATGCGATGGAAGAAACCAATTCGAGCGAAAATACATCGTTGATGATTAAGTTTATTAATACCAAGTTGCGCGAAGATGCACTCGAACTTCGGCAAATGGTTGCGGCAAAATCACCGGTTTTATTGGCAAAAAAAACAACGAATAAGCAGGAAATCATCGAATTAACAGCAACAAAAGCTGACCAGGCGAAGTTGACTGCCCGTAAAATCGAAATGCTTTCAGAAATTTACCGAATGCTGGCACTTAACCTGGGCGAACCACCGAGTGAATTTCAGTGGAGGTACAAAACGAAAGACAAAAAGATTACTGAAGCAAAAACATATTCTCCGCTTAGTTTTATGACTGAAATCTTCGGCGAAACCAAACTGGATGATTACGTGATGCTGATGAACGATCCTTCGCGTCCGTTCTGGAAACATTACGAAATTGAAAACTACCGGAACACTCAGGAGGGAATTAACTGGAACTATGTGAACCTTCCAAATGAGGAAATCAAAGCATTTTGCATTGCCTCGATTAAAAATAACGAAGCCTTGTATGCATCGTGTGATGTGGCCAAGCAATTACGCCGCGATGTGGGCATTCTGGATGTCGATAATTTTGATTTCGAATCGGTTTATGGAGTGAAATTTGGAATGAACAAAGCTCAACGGATTCAGAGCGGCGAAAGCGGATCAAGTCATGGCATGGCTTTAATTGCAGTGGATGTGGATGCTCAGCAAAAGCCCGTCAAATGGCAGTTCGAAAACAGCTGGGGACCAACAGCAGGAGAAAAAGGCTATCTCACTTTTACCGATGCATGGTTCAACGAATACATGTTCCGATTTGTGGTGAATAAAAAATACCTCAGCGAAAAGGTACTGGAAATTTACAAGCAAAAAGCAGAGATTTTGCCACCCTGGGATCCAATGTTTTAATATCTTGTTTAAACTCCTCATCAAATGGCTCGAAGTCATCTGATCAGTAATATATAGAATGCAATAACAATTCAGAAAAAACAGAACCATGAAACCCTTTTTTGTCAAATCTCACGGACTCGGAAACGACTATTTCACGCTCAACGAAGCAGAACTTTCCTTCAGCCTGAATGAAAAAAATATCCAATTGCTTTGCGATGTCCATTACGGAATCGGATCGGACGGAATCCTCCTGAAAGTGGCTTCGTCAAAAGCCGATTTTGGCCTGAAAATCTTTAATCCGGATGGATCCGAAGCTGAAAAGAGCGGAAATGGTCTCCGCATATTTGCCAAATATCTTTATGATTACGGCCACACTTCAGGAAAAATATTCACGATAGAAACTCCTGGAGGAGTGGTAACTGCCGAAATTTCAGGAGAAACCAACGGGAAGGCCAATCGGGTGAAAGTTGATATGGGAAAAGCCAATTTCAATTCACATCAGGTTCCGGTCCTCTGCGACGAAACCGAATGTCTGGATCATCCCTTGAATATTATCGACGAAACCTACCTGATCAACTGCGTTTCGGTTGGGAATCCTCACTGTGTCGTCGTGTGCACTAAGTTGACTAAGGCTGAAATTCTGAAACACGGTGCGGAAATCGAGAATCATCCGATGTTCCCGAACCGCATCAACGTGCAGTTTGCCAAAGTGATTTCGCGCAATGAAGTGGAGATCCTTATCTGGGAACGCGGTGCCGGATATACGCTGGCCTCCGGAAGTTCGTCGTGCGCTGTGGCTGCGGTGATGGTCAAAAAAGGACTTACCGATCGCAAAATGACACTGAAAATGCCGGGAGGTACTCTTCAGATCGAAATCGACGAAGCCTGGAATATCCGGATGGAAGGCGAAGTCAAAGAAATTGCCTCAGGCTATTTAAGTGATGAACTGATTGCGGACGTGCTTTGTTTATAAAAAACTGTAAATTTGCAGCCCAATATATTTACGAATAAGAATGACTACGAAACAAATTCCATTTACGAAGCAGCAGATCGAAAAGATCGTCGAACAATATCCAACTCCTTTTCACATATACGATGAAAAAGGAATCCGTGAATATGCCCGCAAATTTATCCGTGCATTTTCTTGGAATCCCGGATTCAAGGAATATTATGCCATCAAATCTGCACCGAACCCATTTCTCATGAAAATCATGCGGGAAGAAGGATTCGGAATCGACTGCAGTTCGGTTGCTGAATTGGTGCTTGCTGAAAAGCTGGGCATGTCGGGCGACGAAATCATGTTTACTTCCAACGACACGCCAGTATACGAATATAAGAAAGCCATCGATTTAGGTGCGATCATTAACCTTGACGATATTTCGCACATCGAATACCTGGAAAAAAATATCAGTCTGCCCTCGCTGGTTTGTTTTCGATACAACCCTGGTTCATTGAAAGAGGGAAATACAATCATTGGTCATCCTGAAGAAGCAAAATACGGATTTACCCGCGAACAACTATTCGAAGGTTACCAAATGCTGATAGACAAAGGCATCACCCGCTTTGGGCTACATACCATGGTGGCTTCCAACGAATTGGATGCTGCCTATTTTGTTGAAACTGCTGAACTTTTGTTTGATTTGATTGTGGAGCTCAATGAACGACTGGGAATTAAAATTGAATTTGCCAATCTGGGTGGCGGCATTGGGATTCCGTATCGACCAACCGATCAGCCGGTTGATCTTGATTTCATGAGCCGTGGAATCAAAAAGTTATATCAGGAAAAAATTGAAGCTAACGGACTGGCTCCACTTCGTATTTATTTCGAATCGGGACGTGCAATGACTGGTCCATTCGGATTTTTAGTATCAGAAGTTCTGCATATTAAAAAAACCTATAAGCAATACGCCGGATTAGATTCGAGCATGGCCAACCTGATGCGCCCCGCACTTTACGGTTCATACCATCACATTACCGTTTTGGGGAAAGAATATGATGCCCATGATCAGGTTTACGATGTAACCGGCTCTTTATGCGAAAACAACGATAAATTTGCCATCAACCGCAAATTACCTGTTATGGAATCCGGTGACCTCGTGGTTATTCATGACACCGGCGCACATGGTCACTCCATGGGTTTCAACTACAATGGGAAATTGCGTTCGGCTGAATTACTGCTTCGCGAAAGTGGTGAAGTGGTTCAGATACGTCGTGCTGAGACTTTGGATGACTATTTTGCAACCCTGAATTTCAACGGATTGTCAGATTTCAGCGTTTAAAAAATATATTATCCCATATTTTGGTGTAAAAGGATGTCGAAATTGCATTTTGACATCCTTTTAACTATATTTAGAAGGTGTTTTCTCAGTAATACAATTGCCCATGAAAATCGGATTTGATGCAAAACGTGCTTTTAATAATGCTGCAGGACTGGGAAACTTTAGCCGCAACAGCATTTCTGCGCTTGCAAAACATTATCCTGACGATCGGTATTTTTTGTTTCATCCCGGAATTAAAAAGCCGCTCTTTGTTGCACCAAAAAGTTCTGTTGAAATAAAGCCTAAAAACATCTGGTGGAGAAGCCTGAAGAACGTCTGGAGGAGCCTTCATATCGCCAGGTTAGTTGGAGTGGCTAAATTAGATGTTTACCACGGATTAAGTCACGAATTGCCCATCAGCATTGGAAAAACCGGAGTAAAAACAATAGTCACCATTCATGATCTCATATATATCCGCTATCCTGAATATTATAAAAAATTTGACCGCAAGATTTACGACCGGAAATGCAGGTATGCCTGCAAAAAAGCCGATATTATCCATGCTGTTTCGGAACAGACCAAACATGATCTGATTACTTTCCTTTCTGTTCCGGAAGAAAAAATTCAGGTGATTTACCAATCTATAAATCCTGTCTTTTATAAACGGGCCGAAATATCGGTAAAACAGCAATTAAGAAAAAAATACCAGCTACCCAAGAAGTTTATTCTATCGGTTGGGACTGTCGAACCGCGTAAAAACCTGCTTGGCTTGCTTGAAGCAATGGTATTAACAAAAACATACATACCACTAGTTGTTGTTGGAAAATTAACCGATTACCACCATAAAGTTCAAAAATTTATAGAGGCCGATCTGAACCGGCTTCAGGTTTATTTTCTTCCACGTATTCAGGATGAAGAACTTGCTGTTTTGTACCAGATGGCAGAAGTGATGGTTTATCCATCCAGGTTTGAAGGTTTTGGCCTTCCGGTTGCCGAAGCACAGGCTTCAGGGTGTCCGGTAATCACTTCGAATATAAGCAGTATGCCCGAAGCTGGCGGTGACGCTGCGATGTATATTAATCCGGAAAAGCATGAGGAAATTGGGAAAGCTCTTAAAACATTGCTTACTGACCAGGTGTTCAGGAAAACGCTCATTGCCAAAGGGAAAGTTAACGCACAACGGTTTACTCCTGAAATTTTTGCCAATCAGTTTAAAATTTTGTATAACAATTTGTTGAATGATCGATGATGTCAAAGCAGCAATTGCTGTACTGCAGAAAGGTGGAATTATTCTATATCCGACAGACACCATTTGGGGACTTGGCTGCGATGCCGGCAACGAAGATGCCGTCCAGCGAATTTACACGATTAAGAACCGTGTTGATTCGAAAAGCATGCTCGTTTTGATGGAAAACGCTGGCCTGATTGAGCGTTATGTTGATGAAGTACCAGATGTCGCCTACGATCTGATTGAATTGACAGACAAACCACTAACCATTATTTTCGACGGGGCAAAAAATCTGGCAAAAAACCTGATTGCCGCAGATAGCAGCATCGGAATCCGGATCACATCAGAAGCTTTTAGCAGCGAATTGATTCGCCGGTTTAAGCGACCCATTGTTTCCACTTCAGCCAATATCAGCGGAGATCCATCGCCTGCACGCTTCAGTGACATTGATCAGAAAATCATTGATTCAGTTGACTTTGTGGTAAAATTCCGTCAGGATGAAATACAGAAAGCTGTTCCATCGAGTATAATAAAGCTCGGCAGAGGTGGCGAAATAAAGATCATCAGGGAGTAAGAAGCAGTTTGTGATCAGTCGCAGTTAGCCGATGGTTATTGTCATGAATAGTCATTTGCTGCATGTTATTGATTGTCATTTTCAGAAAACATTCCAGCAGTTTTGGTGATCTGACAAAGAATAATCTAATGACTACGAATGACAAATGCAATCTTTAAATATTGAAAATTTAAATTGAAAATAAAGGAATGAAATACCCTCAAAAGAAATCAGAATTTCAACCAAATAAATTGAAAGAGATTGCGGTCAAGGTTTCAGAACCAACTGAACTGATGAAATTCCTGATTGAGAAATTTCCGGAGAAAAGCCGGACAACAATCAAATCATTGCTTGCCCACAAACAGGTTACTGTCGGGGATATGGTAACCACCCAGTTCGACCTTCCCCTGAAACGCGGGCAGATGGTATTCCTGAACAAGCAAAAATCGGATGAAAAACCCCGGTTCAGAGGATTACGCATCGTGCATGAAGATGCTGATATTATCGTAATCGACAAGGCCAGTGGCTTGCTTTCGATGGCTTCAGAAACTGAAAAAACAAAAACAGCTTACAGTATTTTGAGCGAATATGTCAAGAAGTTCGATCCAAAGAACCTGATCTTTATTGTACATCGACTCGACCGGGATACTTCCGGATTGATGTTATTTGCAAAAAGTAAAAAAGTTCAGGAAATTCTTCAGAAAGATTGGAATGATTCTATTGTCGAACGTTCGTATCTGGCTGTAGTAGAAGGAACTGTTGAAAAGACTGAAGGAACCATTGTCTCGTGGCTCAAAGAAAACAAAGCCCTGATCATGTATTCAAGTAAAACACAGGAGGACGGGCAAAAGGCAATAACTCATTACAAAGTCATGAAAACCGGCAACCAATTTTCCCTGCTCGATGTAAAGCTCGAAACTGGTCGAAAGAACCAGATTCGTGTTCACATGAAAGATCTGGGATATCCGGTAACTGGCGACAAAAAATATGGATCCAAACTCAACCCAATCGGCCAAATGGGTCTTCACGCAAGGGTTTTAGCATTTAAGCATCCGGGCAATGGAAAAGTTCTACGGTTTGACACGCCAATTCCGGGCAAGTTTTTAAAGTTGTTCAGGTGAAAATTATCTTTTAGTAAACCGAAGTGCACAAAGCATAGTTTTACTATTTTTGGTCATTCAAAAAGCGGGAGTAGCTCAGTGGTAGAGCATCAGCTTCCCAAGCTGAGGGTCGTGGGTTCGATCCCCATTTCCCGCTCATTGATATAAAGAGAGTTAGAGTAATTTCTGACTCTCTTTGTTTTTCGGGAAATGCCAAGTTTCTGTTACGGCTAATCTGCTTGATTTTGAATTTAAACATTATATCCCGGCTGGTGTTTAATATCTTTATAGTGTAACCAAATAATTACAAATTTTTCAAACATGAGAATCAACAAAGTACTTTTATTTGCTCTAATTGCATTGGGATTCATTGCATGCAATCCTAAGTCGGCAAAAAACACAGCCGATAGCAATGTGAAATATTACCGGAATATCCAATTCAGTGAAACTCCCTGGGATACTGAAAGAGGTTCGTACGAGCTTAATGCGGATGAAGCCAAGACGACCAATAATTACAAATTTACGTTTACCGAAAAGGGTCAGCTGGCTTCGGTTGAATACAACAGGAATAATGTTTTGCTTGATTATTCGTCGATTGGCGCTGCAAAAGTGACTTATACCTATGAAGGTGATAAGCAGGTTAAACGTTTTTTCGATGAGAAAAATGCAGCCATCAAAAATGGTGGCGCTTCGGTTTCAGAATACACGCTCAACGAGTCGGGAATGCGCATTGCCATGCGTTTTCTGGATGACAATGGCGCACCTGTCGAAAACCGGAATAAAATTAACAATTACAAGTGGAACAAAATGCCTGATGGCATGATTCAGGAAGTTCGCTTCAATTTAGCTGGACAAGATGTGGTCATGAACGAATTTTGCCCGTTTCATGAATTGCGTTTCTCCTACGATACAAATGGTTTTGCAACCCGTGTAGCCAATTATTCGGCTGATACGCTGACGAATTGTACTGCTGAGAACTGCGGCGATATCGGCGTATCGTATTTTCAATTGGAGAACAATGAAAAGGGAGATTTGCTCACATTTTCGGTGCACAATACCATCGGGCAATTGTCTAATTTATACTGGGGCTGGGCAAAACGTACCAGTGTGGTTGATCAGAACGGCTACGTTTTGGAATCAACTCAATTCGACCAGGACAATGAATACCTGGGAGGCAAGAATGTTCCGGTAACCAAAATGGAGTACGACGAACATGGTGCTATGGTTAAACGGATTTCGATGGACAAAGACAAGAATGTTGTAAACAATCCTGGGGATGGGGTTGCCACCACAGTTTATAAATACGATGAGCAGGGACACAGGACAGAAACCCTGAAATACGACAAGAATGAAGTTCCAGTCGTAACCAAAAGCTAATTTTCATTCGGATGAGAACGATCAATCAAATTACAGCATTCATTTTGCTGCTTTTTCTGGCCGCTTGTTCAGGAGGAGGAAATAAACCGAAACCGGCAGAGTCTGCGGCTTCAACTGAGCTGAAATCTGCGCCTGTTGCTGTAAACGATGAATCGCAAAAGTTGCTGAAATACCTGGAGCAATCCGGAGATTATGTGAACGGACGAAATTTTCCATCTTTAATTAAAGCTTCGGTGGTGAATGCCGGACTGGACGGAAAGATTATAATCTTCGATCTGAGGAGTTCCGATGCATTTGCGAAAGGTCACATCAAAGGTGCGGTGAATGTAGAGTTCAGTAAAATTCCCGATTATTTTTCAAACACAATCAAGCCTTTCGAATACGATAAAATTATCATGGTTTGTTCTGCCGGTCAAATATCCAGTTACGCAACTTCGCTGTTGCGTTTAATGGGCTATGGAAACGTGTATGCCCTGCGCTGGGGAATGAATAGCTGGAACAAAGATTTCGCCGCCGATTCGTGGCTGAAGGCTGTTTCTGACAAGTATGAAACTAAACTGGAAACGACTGAAAATAACCGGCCTGCGTTGGTTGATTTTCCGCAACTGAATTCCGGAAAATCGACCGGCGAAGAAATTATGGCTGCCCGTTTCAACAGCTTGTTTGCTGCCGGGTATGCCGATGCTTTCGTCACGGCTGATCAGGTTTTTGAGCAACCACAGAACTTCTATACCGTTAATTTTGAGCGGAAAGATAAATACGATTCAGGACACATTCCGGGAGCAGTTCGTTACAAAACCAGCGGAACATTGGGAATTATTCCTGAAATGGAATCAATTCCGACGGACAAAGATGTTGTAGTTTATTGCGGAACCGGGCACAATTCCGGATTTGTAACTGCCTATCTGCGTTTGTTCGGCTACAAAGCAAAAACATTGATGTATGGCAACAATGCTTTTATGCACAGCAAAATGCTGAAAGATAAAAGTTTGCTTTCGTGGCTTCCTTTTACCGAAGCTGAGGTTGGTAATTTTCCGTATGTGAAGAATTAATATTTAATCAATACAATCTGGTTGAGGTCTTGTCACCCTGAACTTGTTTCAGTGTCTCAATTTATAAGAGATGCTGAATCAAGTTCAGCATGACAGAGTACATGGTGCGATACTGGTAAAAAATATCATTAAATTGAATCCTGTTCCAGCCTGGCAGTTGTGTCGGGCTGGAATTTGTATTTGATTTCCTCCCGATTTCCTCCGGAATTCAGGATAAAAGCATTTTTAAAGCCCATCTGATTCAGGATCACCCAGGCTTTTGACGCTGTTGCTACATCGGCTGAATAAAGAATCAGCTTGCCATCTACTCCCTCCAGTATTTTCCGGTTCGTTTGGTCCAACAAGTTTTCAAAAGGAATTTTTATCGAATGTTCAACATGAATGGAATCAGGCAAGTCGCTGTTCCCGATGTTAACCACCATCCACTGCTCTTTCAGTTGATGAAGTTGATCAGGAGAAAGCATATTGCTGTTATTCTGGATCGCTTCAATCGCGCTCTTAACATCCTGTTTAAACAGGTTTTGATTTGAATTTCTGATAATAACTAAAATCAAAATCACAAAGATGAATAGGATGACAAACTTTATTTTTTTTAGTTGTTGCATAATTTCTGATTTGGGAATTTAATTGCAGCCTCCATCGAGCTTCGATTGATTAAGCCTTTTAGCATTGAAAAATTTTGTTTTGAGGCTGTCAGGCAAACTATTTATCTGCGTGAATGCTTTGCAGGCATTCAGTCGGTTTTCGAAGCGGGCATTTTCAGCCGGGGTAATTTTTTCTCCTGAATACTGACTGAGCATCACTGTCCGGAACCATTCGTTGAGGCCGCCTTTCATCATGTAATTATTTGGATAACCCAGTCCTGTCAAAATTGTCCAGGTGTAGCTGGCCGTTTGATCGCCATTTCCGTAAAGTATATTTTTCACTTTTTTCTGATTTAAAGTCGCTTCCCACAGCGGATTTTGAAGATCACCAAACGGGATATTGATTGAGCCGGGGATGTTGCATTCCTTGAATTGTGCAGCACTGCGGACATCAATAATTTGAACGGTACTGTCTTCGCTGTTTACTGCACGGGCCACCTGATCAACCGAAAAGTACATGACTTCCGAAGCCGATCTCGTAAGCAATTCGTTCGATTTCAGTTGAAACGTTTGTGCGGCGTCGAAAGGCAGAAAGGCAAGAATGATTCCGACTCCAACCAGCAATACTGAATATCTGATTCGTGCATCCATGTTTTGTTGGTTTATATATCATTTGTAATATCAGCCCGACTGAATTTCTTCTCTGCAAGCTCGGCAATCCAGAATAGAGCAACGGCAGCAATGATCAAAATCAGCGTAAAAACTCCGGGAGAAACGCCCATCCATTCGTCGATTCGCATGGCACCTTTGAAATTATCCATGGCCAATGTTTCAATGAATGGATAAGTTTCGGCAAACAAAAATGCGCCAACCATTCCTCCAGCCATGAAAATCATCGCGTCAATTTTTCCGATCGAAAGGGCGCTGATTCCGGTTCCGGGACAATATCCGCCCATGATAAATCCGGCACCCATGATGACTCCGCCAATAATCGCCGAGTTGATGTAATACGGATTCACATAAACGAGTTTCAGGTTTAAAAGGCCAAAGAAACTAAGCAACTGCGAACCAACCAAAGCAACGATTGCGGCTGTGAAAAATACTTTCAGCACGGTGGTGTCGTAGCCATAAAACATTCCGGCTAGTTTCCTGCTGGAGGAAAAACCAGCTTGTTCGAGGGCAAATCCAAAACCGATCCCAATCAAAAATGCGATCAGGAGGTTAAGCCATTCCGGAAATCCGGATATTATTGAAAGTGGTCCCATGTTGTGAATGATAAAATTTTATTTTTTTAGCCACTAAGGCGCGAAGGCACTAAGAATTTTAAAGAATACCAATAAATTTATTTGGTGTTACTTTGGGTCTTTGTGCCTGTGTGGCACAATTATTTTTCAGATCCATAGTTTCCGGAAAAACCAGGCAAAGAGATAAGCCGAACCGAAAATGGCGATCATGGTTACAAAACCGGCGACCGAAAACACGGCCATACCCGAAAGTGCCGCACCACTGGTACAGCCACGCGCCAGCTGAGCTCCGTAAACGAAAAATACACCCCCCAGAAATGCAAACAGCAATCGCTTCTTATTCGATATTTTGGGCGATTTCTCCACTTTGAATTTTAAACGGTGGGCAAGAGCTCCTGAAATGAAACCTCCCAGCACCATGCCGAAAACTTCGAGCGCCAGCCAGTTTTTCAAAGGACTTTCGCCATTCTCGAAATACTTGCTGTAATAAGGTGTTTCCATCGCGTGCTGATGATCGACAGCGCCTACAATTGCCACCACCGCGTATTTGATACCACCGCTGGCACCAAGGCCACGCCCCGAAAAAAACATGGCCGACAAAAGAACCAATCCGAGTAGCACACCTGCCAGGTATGGGTTCATGTATTTCCGTTTTTCCATTCAGTAAAACTTTTGATTTCCGAGTAGTAAGACAATTCAACCGGAAGTATTGTTTTTGGGATTTTTTTGTTAGCTAAAAAAATGCTGCCAAATCGAAATATTTTTGTTTTCTGACAATCCGCTCTGGAAGCTCAAACCTTTCAATATCAACACAAACTACCAATCAAACAAATGCTTATATGCATAAACAACCAAAACACTATTTGCCTGGAGATCTTGATTATTTATGGGGAAGCTTAAGCTGAAATGAAATTTCAAATGCCAGTTCTACACAAAGACGCAGCCATTGTAACTGAAATAGGAAATGTGAGACTTGAAGATATGGCTATTTAGCGCTATCAAAACCCGATAGATGGGTAAGATGCTTCAGGATTTAATTCAATTGAAAAATTTCAAACATATGCCGGTAACGGATATAATTTCGGTTATAGTCTCGTCGAAAAATAATTGACCCAACGAAATTTGACTAAAGTAAACTATGCTACCTGAAGACTCTTCTTCGTTTTTCTGTACAAGTAAGAATTTAGAATATTTCTTTTTGCAAATCGCAATTGCTTGTCAGAGTTGACCAATTTGATATACACATTCTTCGCTATTCCGAAGTATTCATAGGTTGCTCCATCAATAAATGAAATTTCAAGCAGAAGCCCTTTGTGCCTGAAATCGGCAATGCCAGATTCAATGGTTACATTGTATTCATCCAGATTGGCAGCTAAAGTTTCAGGCGCAATACTTACCAAAAAGTGATAGGCATCAATAATTTGACGGCTTTTAACTTCAGCCTCATTAACCAAAGCATCTCCTTCCTGAAAATTATCCGGATGCCATTCTTTCACCAGACTTCTATAGGTCGTTTTTAATTTCCTGAGATCTGTGTCATGTTCAACACTAAATAACTTCTTGTATTCATTAATCCGCTTCATAGATGCTCCTTTTCGAAATAAATAATTTCTGCTTTTGTGCTTAATGCACAGATCTGGTTTTTTTTATCCGGCGCAAAACTACTTAAATATATAGTTCTGAATGCTAAGTAATTATTAACTTTTCGGCTAATTCAAGCAATAAAAAAGAGGAATAAAACACTTTTCAGCATTTGAATGGAAAAAGTATTAAAGTCTGCAATTTCGTTTCAGTCCGGTTATTTAGCTGATTTGTGTCCATCGATGGAACACCATTTCTGCTAAATACTTATATTTATCTTTTAAACAGTCAAAGACCACTTTTATGAAACGATCTACAAAAATCATCCTGATCATAGTTGCTATTGTATTGGTAGCTGGCGTTTATTTCGGATATCAAATCTATCAGTCGATCATGGGAAGCGAACAGCTAACCGGAAAACAGGAGAATATTCCAGCCGGAATGACTCCAACTCCACCAATTACAAAAGGAACTTCAGATTGGACAAACTGGAGGGGTGCAAATTTTGAAGGGAAAAGTGCAACCAAAGGCATCCGGACTGATTGGTCGAATGGCCTGAAAAAACTCTGGTATGTGAACTACCTGTGTCAGGACAATGCCACGGCATCATGGTCATCTCCTGTAATTCAGGGGAACAGATTGAT
>CAIPKZ010000457.1 GCA_903865775.1 uncultured Prolixibacteraceae bacterium
GAATCAAAATGAAGAGGTATTTGAATCCGTTCATTCTCCAGTTTAAAATCAGGAAGCAATCGGGTTTCGCCAGTCAGCGGATCCCACAATTCGGGAGTTCCCTTGTTCACCCGAAACGTGCAAAGAGCGGGTACTACTTCGTTGGTCGTGTTGGAGACAAAATAAATATCCAAATCTTTCTGTATGCGGTGAGTATAACGCACTGGTCCGGTTGATTCAAAATCCTGTTGGACACCCATCTTTTTCAGCAATTCAGCAGTTCGATCGTAGTTCGGATAAAGTTCCGGTAGTTTGATTTTGGAGAATTCTCCACCCCAATATATTTTACCTTCTCCAAACCTAAGTTCAGAAATTGTGGAAGGGCTATCGGTTTTGCCCCACATTAATTCGGCTTTTGAAGCTACCAAGCGATCGCATTCGGGGTAATTCACCAGACTTGGCGATTTGCGGGGAGGATTTCCAATCGCGACAGCTCCGGCTTTTACCAACGATTCAATTTTGTCCAGCAATTCAGGAGTCATGGTTTCCACTGCAGGTAAAACCAGCAAACGGTAAGTTGCTCCACCCGAAAAAACAATCCGGTTATTTTTTACAGTCGCAGTTTTCAGTTGCGAAGGAGAACATCCATCGAAATTGTAGCCTTTCCGGTCAGGAAGAACTTCGTCGCCGGTTAATGCAGATGCCGGTGCGCGAAATACATGTGGAGCGCCTTCCGGAGTCAGGTAAAGAACATCGGCTTCTGTTCGGCCCTGGCGTAAAATGTGAGAACAGCGGGTGATATACTTGTGGTATCCGTCAGCCATTGGCCACCAGGTCTGGCTGCGATCCCAGTGTACTCCGTACGGTCCCATGGTCATTCCGGGTTTCAGGTCATCGTTGAGGTACTGATGCTGGAAAGTGTGATAAACGAACCGGTTGATTCCGGCCGCAAAAGCCCAGTCACCCTGATTTTTCATCGATCCCGGATTTTGCTTCCAGTCTTCTTTGTGGGCTGTAAATGCTTCGGCAGCGACAACATCCTGACCGTTCACATGAGCAATAGAAGCTGCCTGAATGCAACTAAAAGACGAATTGAATCCATAATCCTTGCTCCAGAATTCGCACATCGGCACATCAGCCAAAGAACCCAATTCCATATCTGCCGTCGGGTTCATATCGTAAGGCTCAATCGAAAAACCCAGATTATATTTTTGTCCGTACTTCTTCAGGTGCAGGGCATGGTTTTCAATCACCAGTTCCATTCCGGTTTGCCGCAGATCCCACAAAAAGCGCTCACTCTTTTCCAGACTTTCAACGACCAATCCTGAATAAACCGGATAAAACGGCAGCGGATCGTAGCCTCTTCTTTTTTTGAATTCTTCACGGAACCGTGGAGTCCAGTTCTGCGCGCCCATTTCCCAACTGTCCATGTGAAGCATTTTCAATCCTCCCTGAAGATTTTTATCCGGAATGCCAATCTTTTTGAACAGCTTCCCGGTGAAATTTTCCATGTGCGCATTGATGGCAGTCGTATCCATTTTATCGGCTTCGAAACCTAAGCCGGGTGCGGGAGCCGGAC
>CAIPKZ010000458.1 GCA_903865775.1 uncultured Prolixibacteraceae bacterium
GAGGCTGCTAATTCCCCAGTTCAGAAAGGAATAGAATGCGCATCAGCCGGATGTCGTTTTCAGTGTATTCATCTTCGCCGAGTGCCTGAAGAGCCATTTCAATACTGTCGTCTTCAGCTTCCCTGAAATATTCAAAAATCTCTTCCTGATGCTCTTCGTCGAGTATTTCGTCTAAATAATAATCGATATTTATTTTTGTGCCTGAATTGACAATCGTTTCAATCTCGGTAATTAGATCTTTCATATCCAGGCCTATCGAATCGGATATATCGTTAAGCGAAAGTTTACGGTCGATGCTTTGAATAATGCCAACTTTTATTTTTGATTTGTTGGCTACACTTTTTACTACCATGTCCTGAGGGCGATCTATCTCATTTTCATCAACATATGCTTTGATTAGTTCGATAAAATCTTTGCCGTATCGTTTGGCTTTTCCTTCTCCAACACCCTGAATATATTTCAGTTCATCAATGGTAATCGGATATTGCAAAGCCATATCTGCCAGTGAGGGATCCTGAAAAATGACAAATGGAGGAAGATTTAGCTTTTTCGACATCTTCTTCCGCAGATCCTTCAGCATGCCAAACAGTTCCGGGTCGCCGGCTCCGCTGGCCTGCGCTGCGGCAGCATTGGCTTCTTCTTCAATTGCGTCATAGTTGTGATTCCGAACAAGCAGAAAATCAAAAGGATTTTCAAGAAAATCGTACCCTTTTTTAGTCATCTTCAAAAGGCCGTAATTCTCAATGTCTTTGCTGATAAATCCGGCAATCATACTTTGCCTGAAAACTGCATTCCAGAATTTTTCACCATGATCGTTGCCCGAACCAAAAGCTTCGAGTTCGTTGTGGCGGAATGATTTTACTGCAGCCGACAATCTTCCGGTCAGAATATCCGACATATGTTCGGCTTTGTATTTCTCCTTGACTTCAATAATCGCCTGAAGGGCACGGCAAATTTCATCTTTGGCTTCAATCTGTTCTTTAGGATTGATGCAATTGTCACAATTTCCGCAAGGTTCTTCCAACTTCTCGCCAAAATAATTCAGCAAAATAATCCGGCGGCATATGGCCGACTCGGCATAAGAAGCGGTATCGAGCAGCAATTGCCTTCCGATTTCCTGTTCGGCAACCGGCTTGCCCTGCATAAATTTTTCCAGTTTCTGAATATCCTTGACCGAATAAAGGGTAATGCATTTCCCTTCACCACCATCTCGACCGGCACGACCGGTTTCCTGATAATAACCTTCCAGACTTTTCGGAATGTCGTAATGGATTACAAACCTGACATCCGGTTTATCGATGCCCATCCCAAAAGCAATGGTTGCCACGATAACATCCACGTCTTCCATCAGGAATTTATCCTGATTGCCTGAACGGGTAGCCGAATCCATTCCGGCGTGATAGGGTAGGGCCTTGATATTATTTACCACAAGTGCCTCGGCCAGCTCTTCAACTTTTTTCCGGCTTAAGCAATAGATGATGCCTGACTTTCCCTCGTTTTCCTTGATAAACTTGATGATCTGAGATTCGGGTTTCGATTTGGGCAATACCTCGTAATACAGATTTGGTCGATTAAACGATGCTTTGAAGACGTTGGCTTCCAACATTCCAAGTGTTTTCTGGATGTCGTGCTGAACTTTAGCCGTTGCCGTTGCGGTGAGCGCAATCAAAGGAGCGTCACCAATTTCAGAAATTATCGGTTTTATGCGCCGGTATTCAGGTCTGAAATCATGACCCCATTCTGAAATGCAATGGGCTTCATCAACAGCATAGAACGATATTTTGACATTCTTTAAGAAATCAATATTATCTTCTTTGGTTAAACTTTCCGGAGCAACGTAGAGCAGTTTTGTTTTACCGCTCATCACATCATCGCGTACATTTTGGGCAGCAGCCTTGGTGAGCGATGAATTTAAAAAATGAGCAATGCCATCTTCGGTGCCAAAACTTCGGATGGAATCAACCTGATTCTTCATTAGTGCAATCAACGGAGAAATAATGATAGCGGTTCCCTCCATGATTAATGCAGGCAGCTGATAGCACAAGGATTTTCCTCCTCCCGTGGGCATCAATACAAAGGTGTCTTTGCCGTTCAACACACTTTTAATTACATCTTCCTGTTGGCCTTTAAAACGATCAAATCCAAAATGTTTCTGAAGATGTTCAGTTAATACATATTCTATTCCCATATAAAAGACCGGTTAACAAATCGAAAAAATAAAACTTTTGAGTGTATAAGTATCCCGAAGGTATATAAAATATCGATCAAAAAACATTCCTTCCAACTGAATTTAAATACTTTTGGTCCGCTTTAAGTAAATTTAAGATATCGACTTTTCTGAAAAGAAGGAATATACCTTATATTTGAGCAGAAATTTTAAGCATCAGAACCAATCAATCCTGAATTATGGCTGAAGAAACCAGCAGAGAAGAAGAATCAACCAAGAAGAGCAAGAAGACTGTAGAAGAAAAGGCAGAAATGTCGTTTCTTGATCATCTGGAAACTTTGAGATGGCATATTATTAAATCAGTTATTTCCATTTTTGTTTTTGCCACGCTTGCATATATTTACAGCGATTTCATTTGGAACACAATTATCCTGGCACCTAAAGGCCATGACTTCTGGACCAGCCGGATGTTGATCAAACTCGGCGATTTTTTTGGGTATAAGTCGGATGGATTGATGTCAAAGGACCTGAGTTTAATCAATTTCAATTTGTCTGGTCAATTTATGGTCGATATCTGGACAGCAATTATTGCTGGTTTTATCATTTCTTTCCCTTATGTGATGTATCAATTCTGGAGTTTTATCAAACCTGCGCTTTATGAAAACGAACGAAGACATGCCACCGGAGCCGTTACGATTATGTCCGGACTGTTTTTTGTTGGCGTTTTATTTGGTTATTATCTGATTGTACCCTTCTCATTGGATTGGCTTGCCACATACAGTATTAGTTCACAAGTCGTCAATCAAATAAATATCTTATCGTATATAAGTTCAGTTACTTCCATTGTAATAGCAGGTGGAATTGCTTTTGAATTGCCGGTTTTAGTCTACTTTCTGAGTACCATAGGAGTTCTGACTCCCAAGTTTCTAAGAAAATACAGAAGGCATTCTTACGTTCTGTTGTTGATTATTGCTGCAATTATCACACCTCCGGATGTGCTCAGCCAGCTGATTGTTACTATTCCATTGGTTATACTTTTTGAAGTGAGCATATTTATTTCGGCGCACGTTGATAAGGCGCACAAACGCAAATTGGATGAAATTTAACTTTCCGGATTAATCCTTTCAAAATGAAGCTGAGATCAGAAAACATAGTAAAGAAGTACCGCAAACGGACTGTCGTCAAAGGAGTTTCGTTCGAAGTAAACCAGGGTGAAATTGTTGGACTTTTAGGGCCGAATGGTGCAGGGAAGACCACTTCATTTTATATGATTGTTGGTTTGATAAAACCTTTGACCGGAAGGATTTTTATTGACGATGAAGAAATCACCAATCTTCCCGTTTATAAAAGAGCTCAGAAAGGGATTGGTTACCTGTCACAGGAAGCTTCTGTTTTCAGGCAAATGAGCGTTGAGGACAATATTCTTTCGGTTCTCGAGATGACGAAACTGCCCAAAGCTTTTCAACTTCAAAAGGTAGAATCACTGCTCAATGAATTTGGCTTGCAGCACATTCGAAAAAGTAAAGGATACCAGCTATCCGGTGGCGAACGTCGTCGTACTGAAATAGCCCGTGCTCTGGCCATTGATCCAAAATTCATCCTTCTGGACGAACCATTTGCCGGTGTTGACCCGATTGCGGTCGAAGATATTCAGCACATTATTAAAACCCTGCGTGATAAAAATATCGGGGTATTAATTACTGACCACAATGTTCACGAGACGCTTACCATTACTGATCGGTCGTATCTTTTGTACGAAGGTTCCATTATGAAAGCCGGAACTGCAGAAGAATTGGCATCAGATGAGGAAGTTCGCCGTGTTTATCTGGGACAGAATTTCGAGCTTAGATAATATGTTTCCTTCCGGAAGAAACAATTCAAAAAGATTTTGTTGGCGTGTTGCGGGTGTAAAATAAATCACATACATTTGCACCGCATTTAGCGGGCGTGGCGGAATTGGTAGACGTGCCAGACTTAGGATCTGGTGCCTTACGGCGTGGGGGTTCGAGTCCCTTCGCCCGCACAGCAAAATAACCGCCTTGTTTTACCTGTTAAAAGGATAAACAAGCGGTTTTTATTAATTTTAAGCATTCGGTTTTAGATTTATTATAGTTCAAAACATCTTCTTCCGGGCTCATTCCCAATAACTTTAAGAATAGAATTATGAATATTTCCAGAGAAAACATTGACAGTCTGAATGCAATCCTGACTGTTTCGATTGAGCAAAATGACTATGAAGCTAAAGTAAACGAGGTTCTGAAGAACTATCGAAAAAAAGCAAATATGCCAGGGTTTCGTCCCGGAATGGTACCTGCCGGTCTGATCAAAAAAATGTATGGGAAAACCGCTCTGGCCGAAGAAGTTAACAAGATCTTATCCAACAGCCTGAATGACTATATTCACGCTGAAAATTTGAATATACTGGGAGAACCACTTCCAAACGAAGAAAAACAACCCAAAATCGATTGGGATACTCAAACCGATTACAGCTTTGTTTATGATATCGGAATCGCACCCGAAATAAATGTTGTGCTAAACGAGCAGACTACCATGCCTTATTACAGCATTCTGGCCAGTGATGAAATGGTAAGCAAACAATTGGATGCATATGCAGGCCGATTGGGCACCAATGAAGTAGTTGAAACAGTTGAAGATAAAGATACCGTTCGTGGAAACTTCGTTCAACTGGATGAAGAAGGAAATGAACTTGAAGGCGGAATTAAAGCTGAAAAAGTGGTTATTGCTGTTGACCTGATGAAAGATGAGGAAGTTAAATCTTCATTTATTGGTAAAATGGCTGGCGATGTGCTGGTTTTTGACCCGGTTAAAGCATATGACAATAAACACGAAGTTGGTCACATGCTGAATATTTCGCATGAAGAAGCTGAAAATCTTTCAGGAAATTTCAGTTTCAGCATCATTGAAGTGCTCCGTTTCCAAAAAGCAGAATTGAATCAGGATTTATTCAATCAGATATATGGCGAAGAATCTGGAATTACAAGCGAAGAAGAGTTCAAAGCCAGGATTGCAACTGAATTGGAAGAAAACTTTGTTTATTCAAGCGATTATAAATTTTCTCTTGACAGCCATGATGCATTGGTGAAAAAAATCCAGTTTGACTTGCCTGAAGCTTTTCTGAAACGTTGGATAAAAGTTACCAATGAAAAAATGACCGATGAACAGATAGAGTCTGATTTTGACTCTTTTATGCTTGATCTGAAATGGCAGTTAATAAAAGATAGGATTGTTAAAGACAACGAACTGAAGATTACAGAAGAAGATGTTCGTGCATTGGCCAAAGAGACAGCAATGGCTCAGTTCCGTCAATATGGTCTGAACAATGTCTCGGATGAGCATTTGGAAAATTATGCCAACCACATGCTGAAAAACGAAGATGAACGCCGCAAACTGGTTGCCAGAAAACAGGAGGAAGTTATTGTTGCAGCCATTAAAAGTAAAGTTATGCTCGACGTGAAGGAAATAACTTACGATGAGTTTAACAAAATGCTTGAAAAATAATTGACTGCCAATACAGCCAATAGCATATTTTCTTAACTTTGTGAAAATCTGAGACTGCCTGTTGAAAGGCAAATCCGGTTTTCACAAAGTTTTTTTTATAAAAGGAGACACTCGATATGAACGACGGAAGAGAATTTAATAAATATGCTTCGAAGCATTTGGGCATCAGTAGCTTGAATCTGAATCGTTTTGATTCAATTTTCACAAACAGTTTGACCCCATATATCATTGAGGAACGCCAGTTAAACGTGGCTTCCATGGATGTATTTTCAAGATTGATGATGGACCGGATTATATTTCTGGGAACGCCAATCGATGACTACATCGCCAATATCGTGCAGGCACAATTGCTGTTTCTGGAATCAGCAGATCCTAAAAAAGATATCCAGATTTATTTCAATACACCTGGAGGTTCAGTTCATGCTGGTCTGGGAATTTACGATACCATGCAATATATTTCATCCGATATTGCTACAATCTGTACCGGAATGGCTGCTTCAATGGGTGCGGTATTACTTACTGCCGGAGCCAAAGGCAAGCGTTCGGCTTTGCAACATTCACGGGTTATGATCCACCAACCTATGGGAGGTGCGCAGGGACAGGCTTCAGATATTGAAATCACCGCACGCGAGATCATGAAACTGAAGAAGGAATTGTACGACATTATTGCAAACCATAGCGGAAAAACATACAAACAGGTTGAAAAAGATGCTGACCGTGATTACTGGATGACTTCAACCGAAGCCAAAGAATACGGAATGATCGACGAAGTTCTGATCAGACATAAATAATACACACACCTTGAAAATGAAAATGGATAAATGTTCCTTTTGTGGACGCGAAAAGAAAGAAGTTAGCTTACTGATTGCCGGAATGGAAGGACATATTTGTGACAACTGTGTTGAGCAGGCTCATGCCATTGTTGCTGAGGAATTCAAAAAAGAAGAAGGTTTTGATACCAAGGGAATCAAACTGATGAAACCTAAGGAAATTAAAAACTTTTTAGATCAGTATGTTATTGGTCAAAATCAGGCAAAAAAAATACTTTCTGTTGCTGTTTACAACCATTACAAAAGGCTTAATCAGCCTGTTTCAAATGACGAAACAGAAATTGAAAAGTCGAATATTATCATGGTTGGCGAAACCGGAACCGGAAAAACTCTTCTGGCCCGCACCATTGCCAAAATGTTACATGTACCATTTACCATTGTTGATGCAACAGTTTTAACCGAAGCCGGATATGTAGGCGAGGACATAGAAAGTTTACTTACCCGTCTGCTTCAGGTTGCTGATTACAATGTGGAAGCTGCTGAACGAGGCATCGTTTTTATAGATGAAATCGATAAAATTGCCCGCAAGGGAGACAATCCCTCCATCACCCGCGATGTTTCCGGAGAAGGCGTTCAGCAAGGTCTGCTGAAGTTGCTTGAAGGAGCTATTGTCAATGTTCCACCGCAGGGTGGACGCAAGCACCCGGAGCAAAAAATGATTGCAATAAATACAAAAAATATTCTGTTCGTTTGTGGCGGTGCTTTCGATGGTATCGAGAAAAAGATCGCACATCGGTTGAATACCAAAATAGTAGGTTACGGAGCCCAGAAGCAAGCAGATCATCTCGATCGTGAAAATATGCTTCAGTATATTGCGCCACAGGATCTAAAAGCATTTGGTTTAATTCCTGAAATTATTGGCCGTATTCCGGTTCTGACTTATCTTGAACCACTTGACCGCAAGGCGCTGCGCAGTATTCTGACTGAACCCCGCAACTCGTTGATCAAACAGTATGTCAAGTTGTTCAATCTCGACGATATTGAATTGAGCTTTGATGAAGAAGCCTTGGAATTCATTGTTGATCAGGCGGTAGAGTTTAAGCTTGGTGCGCGTGGTCTCCGGGCTATTTGTGAAAATATCATGGTAGATGCCATGTTTGAAACGCCTTCAGAAGATGTGAAGCACATGAAAATCAGCCTGGAATATGCTCAGGATAAGATTGACGGTGCCAGCGCTGTTCGTTTGAAAGCAAGCTGATTTAATTATGACAACAGTTGATCTGAAAAATATTCTGATACATCGGATTGCAGGAATTAATGATAAATCATTCTTAACTGCGATTAATACGATTATTGAGAAAAAATCAGAATCAAAAGTTTATAAAACAACTCCGGAACAGCGAAAAGGTATTGAGAAAGGCAAAGAGCAAATTGCTAATGGAGAATACTTTACGAATGAACAGGTTGAATTGGAGATGAGGCTCAGATTTTGAATTTATGGAAGATGAATTACCATTTTTGAAAGGCGATTTTGTTCGCATCGACGGAATCAATGCAGTAGTTGTTGGAAATGAAGACGATGAAAATATTCCACACGATCACATTGCCGTTTTTTTTGGTTCTGAAATGGCCAAACGTGAATCGGAAGGTGGCGAAGGAAATAGCAATCCGCTGGTTTGGATTGTTCCGATCGATGTTTGCGAAGATGGCCTTGAACCTGAGTACAGGGAAGACGATTGATTATTCTTGGATTCCATCTCTTTTAAAAAGATGGAATCCTTAGCATATCGAAATAATCTTTAGTCGATCAATTTGTCCGGAGGCAATTCCTTCGTCGTTTTAGCTCCAAGTTTCTTAATCGTTTCGGCACGTTTCACAAGATTTCCGCTACCCATATATAGTTTATTCGAAGCCAGATCATAGGTTTTACGGGTACTTTCCAAACTTTTCCCGATCGATTCCATGTCTTCAATAAAAGCAACAAACTTGTCGTACAAAGCACCGCTCTGACGGGCAATTTCCAGGGCATTGCGGGTTTGATTCTCCTGCTGCCAGATTGAAGCTATAGTCCGTAAAGTCGCCAATAAAGTTGATGGACTTACGATCACGACTTTGCTGTCCCATGCAAACGAAAACAAATCCTGATCTTCCTGAACGGCAATGCTGAACGACGATTCGATCGGAATGAACAGCAACACAAAATCAGGACTGTTGAAACCCTGCGAATGCTGATAATGTTTTTCGCTCAAAATTTTAATGTGACTTCTGACACTCAGTAGATGCTCTTTAACAAATGCCGCCCTGAGCTGCTCATTGTCCGAATTCACCAATCGTTCATAAGCTACCAGCGAAACTTTCGAATCGATTACGATGTGTTTCTGATCGGGCAGATGGATCACAATATCGGGCTGAAAACGCTGTCCGTTTTCAGAAAGAACACTTTCCTGTTTCCGGTATTCGCGTCCTTCGGTCAGTCCCGACCGTTCCAGAATCCGTTCCAGAATCATCTCACCCCAATTACCCTGCTTCTTGACATCGCCTTTCAGGGCTTTAGTCAGGTTATTCGCTTCATCGCTGATTTTCAGGTTCAGGTCATGCAGTTTTTTAAGTTCGGCTTTCAGGTCAGTCTGATCTTTCAGTCCCTTTTCATACGTGTCTTCCACCTTTTTTTCAAATACCTGAATTTTTTCTTTGAGCGGTGAAAGTAATTCGGTGATGCTTTTTTGATTGGCCACCGAAAAATCTACGGTGTTTTGCTTCAGGATTTTAGTCGCTATATTTTCAAATTCGGTGGTGAATTTTTGCTGAAGGCTTTCCATTTCCTTTTTCTGCGATTCCAGTTTCTCCTGAAAGTTTCTAAAATCGGCTTCATCCCTTGCCAGTTGCTGGCTTTGATTTCCATTTTCAGACCGAAGCTGTTGAATTTGCTGAAGTAATTCTTCTTTTTCTTTCAGTAATGTTTGGTTTCGGTCTTCAAATAATGATTTTCCTTTTTCCAATTCAAATTTCTGCTGAATCAGGATTTGTTCTCCTGAACGTTGTTCCTGTTCAAATTCAGCACGTTGTTTTTGTAGCTTCATTCTCAGAAAAATGAATGAAAGTATCACTCCGAGGCAAGTGCCGGCTAAAACCCGTAGAATTTCCATGATGTAAATTTTGACTAAAAATACAATAAAATCTGGCCACAAATGACACGAAAGCAACAAGTGTCGCCAAGTAAATGAATTTAATTGGCGTGAACTTTGTGAAAACTTTATGTCGTAGTGCCTTGGTGGTAATAAAATTTGAATCCTTAAAAATTGTTTCTATTTTGTGGAATCAAAATCAAAATACCTATGGATGTAAAGATCGAAGAAAGCTGGAAGAAACAGCTTCAGGAAGAATTTGAAAAACCGTATTTTCAAGAACTGACTGAATTTGTCCGTTCAGAATATGCCACGCAAACCATTTATCCTTCGGCTAAATTAATTTTCAATGCCTTCGAACAATGTCCTTTTGATCGCGTGAAAGTCGTCATTTTAGGACAAGATCCTTATCATGGCCCGGGTCAGGCACACGGTCTTTGTTTCTCGGTGAATGATAAAGTTGATTTTCCTCCCAGTTTGCGGAATATTTTCAAGGAAATTCATGCCGATACCGGTGCTCCAATTCCATCCAATGGAAACTTAGAAAGGTGGGCAAAGCAAGGCGTTTTGTTATTAAATGCTACCCTGACTGTTCGTGCACAGCAGGCTGGTTCTCATCAGAAAATGGGATGGGAGAAGTTCACTGATCAGGTCATACGAATTGTCGCTGATGAATTAGATCATGTTGTATTTATACTTTGGGGAAATTACGCCATTAGCAAGGGCGAATTCATCAATCAGCAAAAGCATTTGGTTCTGAAATCGGTTCACCCGTCGCCATTATCTGCAAGCCGTGGATTTTTCGGCAACAAACAATTTTCGGCAACAAATAAGTATTTGCTTGACCACGGAAAAGAACCGATAATCTGGTAAAACGGATTGAATTCATTTATTCTGCCAGCAGTTCATCGCTTAAAAAATGCATTATTCATTCTAAATTCTATTCAAAAAAACGAACTATGAAGAGATCAAATCTTCTTTTTATATTGATGTTGTTTTTCAGCCTGAATTTCATGACCGGATGTAAACCGAAATCACCAAAAATCGGAATACTTCTGCACAGCTACGAAAACGAGCGCTGGATCAAAGATAAAAATTACCTGGTTGAGGAACTGACGAGGCAGGGGGCCAGGGTTATGCTGGAAGTTGCGGATAACGATCAGGATAAACAAATTGCACAGGCCAGATCATTGATTGAAAACGGGGCACAGGTGTTGATCGTTGTTCCGATTAATCAGGATGCGGCAGCCAAAATAGTTGAAATGGCTCATGAATCAGGAGTAAAAGTGATCGCTTACGACCGGTTGATAAATGGATGCAAACTCGATTACTATGTATCTGCAAACAGCACGGAGATTGGGTCTCTTCAGGCTTCGTACCTGATTTCGCTGAAGCCAAAAGGAAAATATGCACTGATTTGCGGTTCGAAATTCGACAATAATTCCATGCGTCTTTTTTTAGGGCAGATGCATGTTTTGCAACCTTATATGGAGAAAGGTGATATTCAGCTTGTCTATAGTGAATTTACCGAAAACTGGACTTCAGCTGAAGGAAGCTTGCATACCAACCGCATTCTTGATCAGAATCCCGATACAATTCATACGATTATCTGTGGAAACGATGCGATTGCAGATGGTGTTCTGGCAGCATTGAAGGAGCGGGGACTGGAAGGTAAAGTATTGGTGGCCGGTCAGGATGCCGAACTCGATAATGTAAAAGCAATTATTAGCGGCGCCCAGACGTGTACCATCCTGAAACCGCTCAGGGAAATGGCTGAGGTTACGGCAGAATTGGCTGTTTCGCTGGCTCTTGAAAAGCCATTGGATATGAAATTCACTTTGGAAAGTAATGGAAAATCTTTGGTGAAATCCATTCTGATAAAATCTATTGTAGTTAATAAAAACAATATCGGGAGTACGATCATAGCATCCGGATACCACTCTGCTGCCGAATTAGGAAAATAGTCTGTCAGTATGAAAGAATATGCAAATAACATGGGAATAGAGAAAGGGTTTGGGGTTTAGCCCAGTATGGGCGTAATATTGGTAGCCCATGGCAAACGACGAAGGAGTGTCGCCCTGGGTAGGAAAGAACAAAAGGAAATCGTCCGCGCGAATAGGTTTTTATAGAATTAACCTTCCTTCGGACGGTATTGAAATCGCGTCGAGAAATTTTGTTACATAAAAGAGCTAATTCCTTTTAGTCGCACAAAATACAAGTGTCTCTTAGCGGGTTGATAATCAGAATAGGAAGATTACCTGCTTTGCGGATAATCTTTTCTTCGGGAAGCCCGATGATAAAATCGATCAAAGAAATGTTGGTACTCCCTGCGAAAACCATCACATCGCCATTCCATTGCGGTGCATTGTTCAGCGTTTCATTGAAGATCCCCCAACTGTTGGTTTTCCCCGGTACCAATTGACAGCTAACATTCAGGCTGGCAAGAAATTTCCGAATAAAAATCAGGTTCTGGTTGAGTTTGCCCAATTCTTCATTATTCGTTTCTTTCGCGTAAACTACATGGATTTTGGCCTTGTTAAACCGTCCGAGATA
>CAIPKZ010000459.1 GCA_903865775.1 uncultured Prolixibacteraceae bacterium
GTTGACGATAAAATCCTGATCAAAGGGGAAACCATGGGAGCGATTGCATTGAAAAAAGGTTTCCACCCGGTCAGAATTGAATATCTGGAAAAACAAGGTGACGCCAGACTCCGGTTTTACACAAAAGTTCAGGGCGAAGATGCGTGGAAGTTTATCGAATTTGGTCCGTTCTTTTATTAAAGGATTATCCCGCAAATGCTATTGGGTCAGACAGGAAAAATGTATTGCGGAATTTTCAGCAATTCTCCATTCTTCAGCGCCGATTCGTGAGCCACAATACCTGAAACTGTAAGATTGAGTGCCATTGCAATGTCAACCAATGGTTTACGATTAAGAATAACAGCTTTAAGAAATTCGTTGGTTAGCTGTCCATGAGATCCACCATGCCCACCTGCCGAAACGCCGGAAGGAAGAGGTGGCCGTTTCAGGCTGGGAAGTGATTTTTCGAGCCCTTCGTATTTTCCGTAAAATGAACCTTTTTGCCCGCGAATTCGGCCACGTTCGCCCCCGTCACCGGGCGTATCCCAACTCACTGCCATCCGCGACATTCCACCGTCGCTGGTTCTGAAAAGTGCGATTTCGGTTCCAAACGGATTCTTATACTGGTTATTTTCAGGCTTCAGATGGTCGATTAAACTGGGCATTCCCAGACACGAAACTTCGGTAAATCGTCCATCCGAAACTCCAATCTCATAGGCATTCGAATGTGTTGGATACCATTGAGGCGGCAATCCTACCCGCCAATCTTTATACGAAGGAAGCGGCTCTGGCATATAATGATAGTATTCACCTTCGGAGTAGACAAGCTTACCCAATCCACCGGCTGTATATATCTGGCGCATCGAATAAAGATCTTCGTGAAAACAGGAAGTTTCAAACATCATGTATTTGAGTCCGCTTGTTTTGACTGCATCAAACAAACGATCGGCATCTTCGAGCGAGCCGAACACCGCTGGTACCGCTGAAGCAACATGTTTTCCATGCCGGAGTACTTGCATCGCATGGCTGAAGTGACTTGGCGCATCAGTAGCAATAAACACCGCTTCGATTTTATCATCCTTCACAAGTTCTTCCAGCGATGGATAAGTTTTTGAGCATCCGCAGGCTTTGGCCAATTCCGTACATCGATCAGGAATCAAGTCGCTTACTGCAACAATCTCCACATTGGGATGATTCTGAAAACCAAATGCAGCGCCAAATTTACAGAATCCGTATCCGACAATTCCCATGCGAAGTTTGCGCTCAGAAAATGGAATCCAGTCTTTCGAAAGATCTGAATCTTGCGGCGCTTGCTCGAATCCCTGAATTACCGTCTTTTTTCCGGTAGCACATGAAAACCCCAAAGCAGCAGAACCAATTGCAGCAGTGTGTAAGAAAAACCGTCTGGAAATGTTTTGGATTGGCTTTTCACTTTCTTCTCCGGAAATGTTGGAATTGTTGAGTTCTGTTTTCATAGGTCAGTTATTTGTAGATTTTGTATTTCCCGAAAGTATAATTTTCTGTCCGGATAATCAGTTTATCTCGTTTTTCATCGAAGTGGTAATTTACTGAATCTACCAGAATGGTATTATCAAGCTCAACTTTTTTAGGTTTTCCCGTCAGGTTGATGTTCAGGATATGAGGTTTATGGATTCCTTCCAGGGTGATAATCAATTGTTCCGGATTATCATCTGAAACAACTTTGGTACTTCCGCTTTTATCCGGATGATAAACTGTGAACTCATTTTTTCCTTCCGGATAAATAAGCCAGGTTAAATATCCTTCCGAACTTTTATCCCCGATTCCGGTGTAGTCACGGGTAATATTCATAGGTACAATTGCACCTTCGTGAATATAAACCGGGAATTCATCCAATGGAAAATCACGTTCAAAAGTCAGCGGACCTTGAATGAGTTCTTTGTCATTAAAGAAATACCGCCATTTTCCTTCGGGAAGTGTAATTTGGTTTTTTAACTGATCCTTGTAAATGGGGGCAACCAGAAAATCATCCCCAAACAGGTAATGATATTTCCCGTCAACCGGTTTTTGAAGAACTCTCCCACCCTGATGCGCATTCACCACATAGGTGTACATGTATGGAATCAGTTCGGTATGCAGCCACGAAAATTTCCGGATAATCTCCAGTTCCTGAGTTGTCCGTTTCCACAAAGCCCGTTCGCCGTGACCGCCATTCAGAAACAATCCGCAAAATGCAGAAAACTGTGTCCATCGAATATACAATCGCGGAGGAATCACACTTCCGGAAAAGCCTGCGATATCAGATCCAACTACATTGTAGCCAAGTTTGGCACTGGCCATTATATTTTGCATGGCCAGTTCAATGCCATCAATGCCTTCCATCGCAATATCGGTATTTGCCTGATCCTCTGCAGTAATTTTTCCGGTCGATTCCCAGGTATGCTTCTGATCGCCAACCCAATTAACCGGAGAAGCATCAATAGGGGCAAAACCTTCAGGATGATACCAGCGGTCGATGGCACGAGACATCGTAACGAATTCGGGATTTTGAGTCAGCCCCCATGCATATTCGTCCCGGTAATAATGATCCATATAGGTTCTTGTGGTCATCAAACCGTCATGAGTTGTTTTATAAGGAACTGGTATCGGTCCAAACTTGGTATAAAAAAGCGTAGCCGTGCCATCCAGTTTCCAGCCGTCAATTCCCAAATCGAAAACCTGCTGCTGCATACCGCGCCACCATTTCATTGCTTCCGGATTGGTATAATCAATGAACCCACCTTTGCCTTTCCACCAGTTAATCGGATCGCCTTTTCCAGCCAAATAGCCCTTTTCTTTAGCTGCATTAAACCAGTCTTCCGATACTTTCAGTCGCGTATCATCGCTTTCACTGTTTACCATGGTTGTCATCCAGAGTATCACCCGGTATCCTTTGTCCTGCATCTTGCTGAACCATTCTTTTGGTTTGGGATAACGGATGGTATCGATGATAAAGTCGTTGTAGCGCAAACTCCAGGGACTATCCAAAATCACGGTACGCACTGGTATATCGTATTTCGCATAGCCTTCAAGCAGTGAATCAACCCGCTCCGCTGTATTCGAATCATCCTCCCAAAGCCAGCACTCCAAAGCCCAGGCCGGTGTCAGCGGTGGATTCCCATGGCGTTGCGCGTTAAACGGAACTCCACGAAAGGGCAAAGCAAATCCGAAATAATAAATCAAAGAGATTGCAACAAGAACTATGGTGCTATATTTCAGAATTTTAGCTTTCATTATTTTTGAATTTGTTATTTCACAAACTCCAATCCGAAAATTACGACCGAACTATTCACCAGCGTATGAACGAGCGCACTGTAGAATACATTTTTCGTTTTGATATAGGTATATCCGTACGCCCAGCCAGCCAGACAAGCAAACCCGATATAAATAATGGCTCCTGAATGATAATGAACCAACCCGAAGATCGCA
>CAIPKZ010000460.1 GCA_903865775.1 uncultured Prolixibacteraceae bacterium
AAGAATCATGTCTGGCAAAGAACATAAGCCTTACGACATATTTGCCTCCCAATGACCATAGCATTGTAATGCTTACTGACAGCGATTTGCTTTATAAAATACTTTATCAGTTAATCGATAATGCGGTAAAATTCACGAAGGAGGGAACCATTACGGTTGGGTACGAAAAGCATGAAAATGAATTTCATTATTTCGTAAAAGACTCAGGTATAGGTATTACTGAAGAAGTCAGCAAATCTATTTTTGGTCAATTTATTCAGGAAGACAGCACCGATACCCGGCGTTATGAAGGAAGCGGACTTGGTTTGTCAGTTGCCAAGGGATTTGTAGAATTATTGGGAGGTACAATCTGGCTCGATTCAGAAAAAGGAAAGGGTTCAACGTTTTATTTCTCACTTCCGGGCATACAACAAACTACCCTGAAAAGTATTCAAAGCAACATTAATACCTCCAATACCTTAACTTCCAAACTTACTTTGCTTGTTGCTGAAGATAATGAGATAAACTTTATCCTGATAAAACTCCTGTTAAAGGATGATTTAATAGAGATATTTCATGCCAGCAACGGAATCGAAACCGTTGAATTATGTCATTTACATCCTGAAATCAGCCTCGTTCTAATGGATTTAAAAATGCCGGAAATGGATGGTTTTGAAGCCACAAGACAAATAAAAAGTTTCAGGAGAGATCTTCCAATTTTAGCAGTATCAGCCTATACTGAAAACGAAGTCCGGTTAATGGCCATGCAAGCCGGATGCGACGATTTTATAACCAAACCGATCAATAAGGAAATCATTTACCGCAAACTGCGGGAATTTGGTTTGATTTAATGCCACTATCCAGAACTTCAAGAAAGTGGTCGTGACTTTTAACTTTCGAGAAATAAGCTGTATTTTGTATTGGTCGAAACAGAACATTTGCCCTGATCACACCCTGATCAGGGCTTTTTTGTACCACAAATCTTCAGTAGTAATGAAAATGTAATATGAGTAATACAAATATTTTGTACGAAAAGTGGTATGAATAAAACAAAATAACCCTGCAAATCATTGATTTACAAGGTTATTAAAATTACTAAAAGTGACCCAGCTGGGATTCGGACCCAGGACCCCATCCTTAAAAGGGATGTGCTCTACCAGCTGAGCTACTGAGTCATCCTTAATGCCATATCTTATTGATAAAGCGATGCAAAGGTAAGCGCTATTTTCTTTTATGCAACCCGAACCGGCAAATAAACCCAAAAAAGATGAAGAATTCATAAACAAAGAATTAATCGCTTCAGATCCAACAACACGAATAAAATTACGTTAATTTAGCTAACAATAAAACTGCAAAATCTGACCGTGAAAAACAAAGTAATCGTTATAACAGGTGCTTCATCAGGTATTGGGCGTGCATTAGCTAAAGAATTTGCTTCACAGGGTGCCCGGTTATCATTGGGTGCCCGGCGTACGGAGCTACTCGAAGAACTTCGGAAGGAACTTCCTGAAACCGAAATTCTCATTCAGAAGACGGATGTGAGTATAGAAAGCGACTGTCGCCAACTGATTGATGAAACCATTAAACGCTACGGACAAATCGACGTGTTGATCAACAATGCCGGAATTTCGATGCGGGCAATCTTCGAAGATGTCGATCTGAAAGTGATCAAACAACTGATGGACGTGAATTTTTACGGAACTGTTTATTGTACCAAATTTGCTTTACCATACCTCCTGAAAACCAAAGGCAGTCTGGTGGGTGTCATCTCAATTGCCGGTTATGTGGGATTACCAGGCAGATCAGGTTATTCGGCTTCAAAATTTGCCATTCGCGGATTTCTTGACACCGTCCGTATTGAAAACTTAAAAACTGGATTGCATGTATTGGTTGCTGCTCCCGGATTTACCACTTCTGAGGTAAGAAAATCAGCCCTGACAAGTAATGGATTGCATCAGGGCGAAACACCTCGGAACGAGAACAGTATGATGTCGGCCGAAGAATGTGCGCACCATATTTTAAATGCGGTAAGAAAACGAAAACGCCAACTGATTTTAACATTTGCTGAAGGGAAACTCACTGTTTTTGTTGGCAAGTTTTTCCCGGCACTGCTCGATAGGATTACTTATAAACACATGGCCAGAGAGCGCAACTCACCACTAAAATAATTCCACTTTTTTCTGAACGATTATGATTATTTCTGAAACAAAAATTAGGGTTTACTACCAGGATACCGATAAAATGGGCGTAGTATACTATGGTAATTATGCACGATATTACGAGATTGGCCGTACCGAGATGATTCGCGAACTGGGTTTCACCTACAAACAGATGGAGGAACTGAACATCCTGCTTCCGGCCCGAAGCCTGAAAATAAATTACCTGAAATCTGCATATTACGACGATCTGTTAACCATCCGGACAATCATCGACTCGATTCCCAAGGTCAAGTTTCCAATAAAAACTGAGATCTACAACGAAAATGGAGAGTTGATCAATTCAGGAGAGGTTGTATTGGCATTCTTCAGTGCACTGACGAACAAACCCACTGCTGCACCTAAATTTTTCACCGACGAATTAATCAGGCTTTTCAACAATTAGAATCGATGAATGAGAAATTCTCATCTGCTGCAATGAGTACAAAATATTAAAATTCACAAAAGCAATTCAGCATAAATTCGTATTTTTAACTCGCTATAAAATCATTAAAATTACACTCATGGAAGAACTGGCAGTTGGGACCCGCGTTGATCATCCGCGTTACGGTGAAGGCATCGTCAGCAAAAATAAAATCACTTCGTACGAAATCTTTTTTGAACGGGGAGGAAAAATTGAAATCACCAAACACAATGAAGATCTGGAGCTTATTGAAGCTCCGGCAGAAAAACCGAAGAACTCACTAACACTGGCAGAAGTAGAAAAAGTATTGCGTTTTGTTCTTGAAGACCAAAGCGCTCTTCAGGAAATTGTTCCTCTCGGAGAAAAGTGGACGGGAGGCAATATGCTTCTGCAACCGGCAAACCTTTCACTAAAACCAAAAGAAATACCGATTGAAGCGTTTTTTCACAAAATTGTCATGCTGCGCGACCGGCTTCGGGTGCTGGAACAAAATATTAACAGTCATCCCGGATTATCTGACGAAGAAAAGGTAAACATGCAGCAATATATTACCCGCATTTACGGATCATTAACCACTTTCAATATACTTTTTGCCGACAAGGAGCACTATTTTGTTGGCGCAAAATCTTAATTTTCATGAAAACAATATTAGCTTTTCTCACCTTGGTTATCATCAGCTTTACAACTATGGCGCAGGATTTCAAACTTAAAGTATGGCCGAACGGAGCGCCCGACAGTAATGGAATGACCCTTCCTGAAGAAACATTTGAAGGCAGACGTGTCCGGAATGTTTCTGAAGCCGAAATATTCGTGTATTTGCCAAAAATAGGTATTAATACCGGGGCAGCCGTAATCATATGTCCGGGAGGTGGATATGGCATGGAGGCCATGGATCACGAAGGTTACGATATGGCTGAATGGCTTGTTCAACAGGGTGTTGCCGGCATTGTACTGAAATATCGCCTTCCATACGGACACGATCAGATTCCATTGGAAGATACGCAACGTGCACTTCGAATAGTTCGGCAGAAGGCAGTCGAATGGGGAATCAATCCGATAAAAATTGGCATTGCCGGTTCATCAGCTGGTGGTCATTTGGCGTCAACAGCCGGAACCAGATTCGATTTGGGGAATTCAGAATCGGTTGATCCGATTGAGAAATACAGTTGTCGTCCAGATTTTATGCTTCTCCTTTATCCGGTGATCACATTCAACGAAGAATTCGGGCACATGGGCTCACGCACCAATCTGATTGGCTCAGGAAACAAATGGGAGTTGGTTGCAAAATACTCCAACGAACTGAATGTGTCAGCCCAAACCCCACCCACTTTTTTAATTCTTTCGGATGACGATTCCGCTGTACCTACGCGTAATTCAATCGAGTTTTATATGGCGCTGAAGAAATTCAGGATTCCGGCAGAAATGCATATTTTCAGGGATGGCGGACATGGTTTTGGAATGACAAAAAAGAATCTGCCCGTTGACCAGTGGCCGAATCTGTTTGTCCAGTGGATGAAAGCGCAGAGAATTACAAAATAAAATTTGCAATTGGACGATTTACTATTTACAATCATATCGGTCAATCGATAATTCGCAAATAGTAAATGGTAAATAATTTAATCGTCAATTAATTCATGTATTCAAACACTCACCCTGTTAATGTACTGAAGTTTTGTCCACGATGTGGTTCTGCACATTTTCCGGCAACCGGCAACCGATCGTTCCATTGCGACGACTGTTCGTTTAATTATTATGTGAATTCATCGGCTGCCGTAGCTGTTCTGCTTTTCAACGAAAAAGGCGAATTATTACTGACCCGCCGAGCTATTGAACCTCATTTTGGAAAGCTTGATTTACCTGGGGGATTTATTGATCCGATGGAATCTGCTGAACAATCTGCCGTGCGCGAAGTCCGGGAGGAATTAGGCATTCCGGTTCATTCGCTGAAGTATTTCGGCTCTTTCCCAAACGAATACATTTTTTCCGATTTTTCGGTCTTTACCATTGATCTGGCGTTTTTTGCCCGGACTGAAAACTTACACCAAATGAATGCTATGGACGATGTTGCATCGTTCGAATTTCATAATCTGCAAAATATCGATCCCGAAGAAATGCCCTCCATCTCAATGTATAACATCATCAAAGAACTTATTAAACGTGAAGGAACTTATTAAAAAACGAATTTCAGACCTGCGCGCGATCATGCAGGTCCAGAGTCTGGATGCATACATTATTTATGGAACCGATCCCCATTTAAGTGAATATTTACCAGAATACTGGCAAACCAGATCCTACATATCGGGATTCTCAGGTTCCGCCGGAATGGTAATAATAAGTTCTGAGAAAACTGCACTTTGGACCGATTCACGTTATTTTCTGCAAGCCGAAGACCAGCTTGCCGGAACCGGCATTGAATTGGTAAAGATGCGTACACCCGGTCATCCGGAGCCTTCGGATTGGTTGAAAATGAATATCGGAAAAGGTAATCGTGTTGGCACCGACGAAGGATGCATCTCCGCCAGCCAGTTCCGGAGCATGCAAAACAGACTGAATCAATCCGGAATTATCCTGATGGAATCCGGCGATTTATTCGCCAAAACCTGGTCGGATCGCCCTACCCTGCCCGATTCTCCTATTTACGAACACGACATACGATACGCGTGCACCGACCGAAAAACAAAAATAAATAACATCTGTGCTGAGCTGGATAAATCCGGCGCCAATATGCAAATCATCACTGCGTTGGACGATCTGGCCTGGACCTTCAATCTTCGCGGAAACGATGTGGAATGTAATCCGGTTTTTATGGCTTATGCAATTGTTTCCAGAATGAAAACAATTCTGTTTATTGACAGCCGGAAAATACCTTCGGAATTAAAAAACAAACTGGAATCTGAGAACATACAAATCAGGGAGTATACCGGTTTATTAAGCCATTTGGAAAATTTACCTGATACAACACGGATATTATTTGACCCGGAACGAACGAATCAGGCCATTTTAAGTAGTATTCCTGAACATTGTCAGCTCATTGAAGGTCTGTCTGTTCCGTGCCGGTTAAAAGCGATCAAATCGGAAGCCGAAGTCAGAAATATCAGGCAAGCAATGCGAAAAGACGGAGTTGCAATGGTCGAATTCCTTTACTGGATTGAAAACACGCTTGGAAAAATTCCGGTTACCGAATATACCGTTGCTGAAAAACTGAATGAATTGCGTACCAAACAAGCTGAATTTAAAGGCATCAGCTTCTATCCTATCGTTGGATACAAAGAACATGGTGCCATTGTTCATTTTCATGTTACCGAAGAAAATGCCCTTCCTGTTGAGAAAGAAGGATTCCTGCTTTTTGATTCAGGAGGGCAATACAGCGATGGCACCACAGATATTACCCGGACCATTGCCTTGTCAGAATTGACTGCCCGTCAAAAAACTGATTTTACGCTGGTTTTAAAAGGAATGATTTCACTGACCTTGGCAAAATTCCCGGTCAATACCCGAGGTTACCATCTCGATATTCTGGCACGAAAAGATATGTGGAAAAACGGACTGAATTACGGCCATGGAACCGGCCATGGAGTGGGCTATTTTCTGAATGTACATGAAGGCCCCATGAGTATCCGTCAGGAATTTAATGACCGGGTCATTGAAGCTGGAATGGTCCTGTCGAACGAACCGGCTCTTTACCGGTTGGGCGAATATGGACTTCGAACTGAAAATATGATGGTTTGCTTAAATGACCTATCGACTGAATATGGTGATTTTCTTCGTTTCGATACCCTCACACTTTGCCCGATTGATACCAAAGCTATTGACAAAAGCCTTTTAAATCCTGAAGAAATTGAATGGCTAAACAGCTATCACCAATGGGTTTTTGAAGAATTGGAACCGATGGTTGATGGAGAATTGAAGGGGTTTTTAAAAGAACTGACAAAAGCAATTTGACAATTCGGAAATATCAAAAGGTTAAATTCGGAGCGTCATTGCGAACGAAGTGAAGCAATCTCGACTCGTTCTGCTTTTCAGATTGCTTCAGTTCGTTTCCGTTACACTTCAACTCCTTCGCAATGACGCTTCGAATCTGTTAGTGTAATTTTGCAGACTTGTCTCTTAGTTCAGGACTTTTAACGCATAAAAAAAACCGTCTCAGATTAGCTCCGGGACGGTTTTCCTTATAATTCTTAAGAATCTTATTGTTTCACGTAATCGGCCTTTAGAAGGAAATCGACTGATTGTTTGACACCGTCGATTGGATTTGAATTATATTCTTCCACTTCAACAATGTAATGCTTCATACCAGCTGTTTTTGCATTGTCGAAAATCGGTTTAAAATCCATTTTGGCATCGCTTCCGCCTAATTCTTTTAAATCTTTCACATGCCACAATTCGAAACGGCCCGGATAAGCTTTGAAATAATCCACCGGATTTTTACCGCCTTCGGTAATCCAATATAAATCCATTTCAAACATCACTTTTTTAGGATCGGTGTTTTTCAGCATGAAATCATAAATGGTCTGGCCATCAACATCTCCGAATTCGTGACTATGATTGTGGTAGCCAAAACGAATGCCTGCAACATTGCATTTTTCGCCAACAGCATTAAAATAATCGCAATAGCGTTTAGTTCCGGCAATGCTTTCGTAGCCCACTTTGTCCATAAAAGGCTGAACAATGTACTTTACACCTGCAGCTTTATGTGCAGCAATTGCAGTGTCCCACCATGCCATGCATTTATCCCATCCGGCCTGATCAGGAACAGCCTGCCCGCAATGTGATGCAAGGAAATTTAATCCGTTTGCCTCGCATAAAGTTTTAAAAGCTGCAGGTTCCATTCCGTAGAATTTTCCATCGCTATACCCGGCAGTTTCAACAATCTGATAGCCCATTTTACCCACTTTTTCGATAACTGTTTTTATGCCTGTTTCTTTTATGGACTCACGGACAGAATACAATTGAAGACCAACTTCTTTGCCCTTTTTAGATGCAGCAAATGAATCAATTCCACCAATAACACAAACAGCCAATACAATGACTGTCAATGTCTTTTTAAAATTAAAGATTAAACTCATGATAAATAATTTATTAGATTTAGATTAGTTGTATATAATACGGTCTTTCAACCTTTAGCAAAAGTAACTTCAAAAAACCAAACCTGAAACAGATTGCTTAATTTTGTTTATGAAACAGGAAGAAAATCAGATCAACCCTTTAAAATTCACTGTCCGAATATTCCCAACCAAGAATACTTGCAATCACCGGCAAAACATGTGCTGACATTTTTTTTGCACCGGAATAATTCGGATGCGTATCAGAACCCAGATCCTTTTCAGGATTCATCAGATAAGTCGGAATTCCTACGAAATAAATATTCTTCTTTCCTTCTGATGACCTAAAATTCTCCACCATTTCCTTCACGTATGAATAACATGGTTCGTCAGTCATCGGTCCAACAACGCAAAAAACAGGCAAGTCGCCATATTGTTTTAGAACTTCGTTAATCAGTTTTTCATAACCGGCGGTAAAGACTGCTTTGTCAGGATATGGCTTTGTGCTGAAATCATTCGTTCCCAGATTGATTACCACCAAATCAGGCTTCCATTGACTGAAGTTCCAGAGTGGTAGTTCTTTTTCATCGAAAACACGGTTGAAGCGAACAGGCATTGTTCCTGTCGGCGAAATTTTTTCTTTGTATCCGTAATTACGCACAACACCTTCACCCGAATGTGCCACAATGTGGTAATCGGCATTGAATGCCCGGGCCATAATTGGAGCATAACTCATGAAATTGTTTTCGGTCGATGGTTTCCACCGCTCACTTTTTGTTTTGCCTTCCGTGCCGTAACCACAGGTAATCGAATTGCCGATAAACTCGATTTTGCGAGCAGGAATTTCCTTCCACGGAAGCATTTCACCATTTTCAGAAATCATGATTCCCTTGAATGTACCAATTCCCTGGTTTCCTTCAGTACGCTTATATATCTGTATTTTATGAACCTGAGATCCAAGTCCGGTGGCAAATAGAATGGTAGTGTCACTTTTAACTTCAATCGTTTTCGAAGGCTGATCATCGACCAGAACATTGTAATAATTGTGACCGGTGTCGCTCATCCGAACCGCACATTCGGTACTACGAATATTGAATTGAATGTAAACTCCCGACCAATCGAAACGAACTTCATTCGGATTTGAAAAATCGAAACGGCCAACGTAACGAAAAGCTTCATTGCTGGCCGGAATAAATTTAGTTTGGGCAGGTACAGATGCGCCAATAAGTAGAATTGCAAATGCAAGAAGTAATGTTTTCATAGTAATCTTTATTATAGGCATTTAACCTGTTTTTTCAGTGTGAACACCCCAGTTGATATGCTCCCTTCGACTGCTTCGCGCTCAGGGAGCACAGTATCGGACTTCGGTCTTCAAACTATTCTTCCTCAAAAAACGCATCAATACCCGGGTAGCTATATTTTTCGCGGGCATCGGCTTCAGATAGAAGAAAAAACTTAAACTCAGCTTCAGAACATACAATTCCGGAAGAATTGATTAAACGTGACTGAATAATTGCTGTTCGCTTGTGTTGCTCAACCAGGTTTGCACGAATGGTTATCTCACCTTCGTCAATCATTAATGGTTTCTTAAATCGAACTTTCATTTCGCCTGTCATGCCAACAGTCCCGCATTTGACGTAAACCAGCCATCCGGCAATCTCATCAAGCAATGTCGATTGTATTCCGCCATGAAGTATCTTCGGATAGCTTTGCAGAATTGGCCGCGGATTCCAGAACGAAACCACTTCGTCGCCGTCTTCCCAGAATTCAAGATGCAAGCCAAATTCGTTGTATGGCGAACATCCGAAGCATTGATAGACTTCAGGATCGTCGTTCAGGTGAATGTTTTTGATTTTTCTCATGGATTGCAAAATTAGAAAACCCTCTTAAAGATCAGGCAAAATCTTCACTTCTTTGAAATTTTTATTGGCGATATTCACTCAAATGAACAAGCAATCCTGTATTCCTAATTAAAAATGGGTCCAATTGGATTGAATCAGATCAATTTCGTCTAAAAATATTGCCGTTTATCTTCATTTTATTTAGTTTAGAACATTCAAAATAATATTCCGGATGATTAAATCTTCTGAACTGATAATAAATGCCGATGGCAGCATTTTCCATTTGCACCTTAAACCTGAACAATTAGCGGACGATGTGATTCTCGTTGGTGATCCGGGAAGGGTTGAGCTGATCAGCAAACAATTGACCGACATCGAATTTCTGATTCAAAACCGGGAATTTGTTTCCACGACCGGAAAATTCAATCATCGACGCATAACCATTGTTTCTACCGGAATTGGAACTGACAACATCGATATTGTAGTGAATGAGTTGGATGCTTTGGCGAATATCAACTTCACAATCCGTGAAATAAATCCCGTTCTGCGAAAACTCAACCTCATTCGGATTGGCACTTCAGGAGGACTTCAGGACTATCTGCCTTTAAATTCGTTTGTAATTTCACAAAAGGCCATTGGATTCGACGGGTTGCTGAATTTTTATGCTAACCGCAACGCGATTGCCAATCTGCCTTTCGAAGAAGCCTTTAAACGGCATACCAGTTGGGGTGAACAATTAACTTCGCCTTATGTAGTTGAATGTTCCGATGAATTATTTTCGAAAATACACCGCAACGAAACCATTTCAGGAGTGACAATTTCTGCTCCCGGGTTTTATGGTCCGCAGGGAAGAGTCCTCCGTTTACCGCTAGCCGATCCGCAATTGAATGAAAAAATTGAGTCTTTCGAATTTGATGGACAAAAAATCACCAACTTTGAGATGGAGTGTTCGGCCATTTATGGATTATCTAAATTACTTGGCCATGAAGCGCTAACCATTTGTCTGATCATTGCCAACAGGGTAAAGAAAGAAGCCAATTCAGATTACCATCAGTCAATGGAATCATTGGTCGGCCTTGTGCTCCACCGCTTAACCAGTTAAAGCAATTTAACTATGAATGAACATGAATTGGATTCGCTGATTGCCTTACTTGACGACCCGGATGACTCGGTTTTCAATCTTGTTTTGCATGAAATTCTGAAAAAGGATATCTCTGTCGTCGATCATCTGGAGCATATCTGGGAAACAAGTATGGATGGATTGGTTCAGCAGCGACTTGAATTCATCATTCAGCAAATTCAATTTAACGACACCCGAGTCAAGATAAAGAATTGGGCCAACCAATCATCCATTGATTTATTTGAAGGATTTTTTCTGATTACCCGGTACTATTATCCTGAACTAAAATTAAAGCCGATCAAGGTTCAACTGGATAAAATTAAGAAAGACATTTGGCTCGAATTCAGGAATTCACAAACATCGCTCGAAAAAATCACCATAATTAATCACATTTTCTTCCATCATTACAAGTTTGCTATCGATCGCGTCAACCCTGATTCTCCTCAGAATTGTTTCATCAATCGTATTTTAGACTTCCGGAAAGGGAATCCGATATCGATCGCCATTTTATACACCTTAATTGCCAGGTCTCTTGGCTTACCTGTTCATTACATCGATATTGAAAATACGCCGCTGATAGGCTATTTTGACAAAGATATTGCGCAACTCGTTCATGGTGAAGAATTCGAAAACCCGGTTTTGTTTTACATTAATCCATCGAATAAAGGAGCCATTATCGGACCTAAAGAGATTGAATACATACACAATTCTGCTGAAACACATAACCGTTTGAAACTGACAGAACCTTGCACCGATCGGATAATTATTAAACGACTGGTTGAAAAACTCATTATTTCGTACCAGGAACTTGGCATTATGGACAAGGTAGAATACCTCAGTGACATTGCTTCGATACTGTAGCGATCCAATTTTTATACACTGACAGAACCTTCAGACGCTGTAAGGTTTGCCAGAAATATAAAAACGAAAGGCTCTCCTGAATTGGAAAGCCTTTCGTTTTTATGCTCTGATCATCTGATCATTAGAAGTAGTAAACGTTCTTGGTTCCACGTTTAACTTTGCGGATATTTGGATTCAGAATCTCGATCACCGTGCGGCGGTTTGCCTGATGGTCCACATCCGGACAATCAATACCATCAGCACACTTGTTGATTAACTGAGATTCGCCTAAACCTTTAGCCACCAAACGGGTAGCGGCGACTCCTTTGCTCACAAGATAAGACACTACCGATTCAGACCTGTTTTGTGATAAGGTCATATTCGATTCAGAATTTCCACGGCTATCGGTGTGCGAATCAATTTGTATCCTGACATCCGGATTGTCAATCAGAATCCGGACCAATTTATCAAGCACGATGGCAGCATCCTCCCGGATATTAAATTTGTTCAAATCGTAATACAAATCATCAAGAACGAACTGTTTTCCGGCGGTAATTTTTTCCAGTTCGATTGTTATTGAATATTCTCCGGGTTCCTTGCCTTCAGTTGAATACTCTACTATATTATCAAAGTATTCAGGTGAAGAAGCGAAGAATTTATAATTCGTCGATTTTTCCATTTTCATGCGAATTACGCCATTGTTATCTTCCAATTCGTTCGGATCATACTTGCCTTCCGAAATATCAACAATTACACTTGGAACGATTAAACCGGTTTCTTTATCCAATACTTCGATGGTCAGATATGGATTGTTTCTTCGCAGGAAGATATCCTCTTTCTGCCGGAAATCAAATAGTGTTTTTTGAATTTTAATGTCTTTTGTTTCAGGAATAAAGGTTTTATTCTCGGCAAGAAGCTGATATTTAAATCCCGGTTTGACTGAAAAATCAACCGCTCCGAAAGCATCAGCAACCTTCGAATCAATCACCTTGCCATCTTCACCCATCAACGAAATCTGGGTACCTGGCATGATTCCCTTGCTGTGCCCGTCGTAACTGAGTACATTTAAATCAATTTCGTTCACCTTGAACCGGTAGTTATCATCATCGCCTTTTCCTCCCGGTCGGTTTGATGTAAAGTAGCCTGAAAGGGAATCGGTCTTAATTACGAAGCCAAAGTCATCGTGTTGCGAATTAAGTGGTGCGCCCAAATTGACGACCAAATAGTTGCCGCTCTCTTCCTTTTTGGCTGCAAAAACATCTAATCCTCCGATGCCGGGCTGACCATTCGATGCGAAATACAGAAACCCATTTTTATCAACATACGGGAACATTTCTTTTCCGCGTGTATTGACACTTTCACCCAGATTAATCGGTTTGCCCCATGTTCCGCTCATCCATTCCGATTTATAAATATCAGTTTCACCAAATCCCCCTGGCATGTCGGAAACAAAATAGAGTGTTTTATTATCCGGTGAAAGGGCTGGATGGCCTACCGAATACTTATCACTGTTGTATGGAAGTTCGCGAATATTTTTCCACTCTTTGCCTGCGAAATCAGCAATGAATATTTTCAGGTTATTTACTCCCTCCGGGGTTCTGTTCAACTTTCCGTTCAAAAAGTTATTCCGGGTAAAATAAATCGTTTCAAAATCAGACGTAAAACAAACAGGGCCTTCGTGAAACCTTGAATTCAATTCTGATGAGAATTTATCATCACTCTTTGAAACCTGATTCGATCCGGGTTTTGATACATACAGATCAAGAAATGGCTGATTGTTCCATTCAAAGCTATTACGGACCATCGAGAAGCTGTCTTTTGCTGATGAGTACACTACCTGATCTTTATAAAAAGCAGGGCACATATCGACATATTTCGAGTTACCCTCAAGGTTGCCAACTGTAATATTCTGAATGTTCTTTTTTAAGTTGATCAGCTGATTAATATTTTCCAGTTGTTTTGTTGCACGCTGATCTCCTGGTAAAACGACGATGTACTTTTCGAGCCAGGTTTTGGAATCTTCAATGCGGCCATCGATACGGAGCAACTGGGCGTAATCATAAAAATCCTGAGGTTTCTGGTCGTCCACCTGGACCAAAAGGGCATAATAAGTCAAAGCCTTTTTGTAATTCACCATTTTGTAATAGCTGTAGGCCAGTTGCTGAATGTATTTTGCATTCGCAGGCTCGTTTTTGTGCAATACCTCATAGATTTCAGCAGCCCTGCTGTAGGCATAGTTTTCGAAAAATGCATCAGCTTTCTTTTCTGAGGATGACTGCGCATAGGAATGAGCCTGCAATAAAAAGGCAGCGAGCACAAACATCACTGGCAGAAATATCTTTATTCGTATAGATTTCATAAGAATTTGTATTACTAAAAGTATCGTGGTGATAAAGTCTTTCTATTTCTAAAGGCAACATCATAGCTTATATAAACTTCATGTGTGCCCTGATTGTATGGGCTCAACAGCGAATTCGTCAGATCGTAGGAATACCCCAGGCTCAACTGATCCGTAATATCAAATTTGACCATCCCGCCAAAAGAATCTCCAAGGCGGTACATAGCACCTACCCAAAGTTTTTCCTGTAGCAACAAAGCGGCAGAGAACTCGGCAGAAACAGGCGATCCGGTTACCATCCGGATGGTTGTTGACGGCTTAAATTTAACGCTTTCGCCAAGGTCAACGACAAATCCTCCGGTCAGGAAAATGTGACGATTTTCTTTATTGGCAGCTTTCAGTGTATTTCCATAATCAGATAAACTGTTCTGGAGTAACTTCGGAATCGAAAAACCAAGATAATACCGGTTGGAATACAGGTAGGTACCCACTCCAATATTTGGAAGATACATCGTTCGTGCGCCATTCAGTAATATCAGTTCATCGTTTTGGGCTCCGCGCAGATTAAAGAGATTTACGTCAAAAATATTTACACCACCCTTCAACCCGAATGAAAGTTTTGAACGATCGGTTACCTTTAAATGGTATGAATAATCGGCATAAATACCGGTCTGTTTTGTTGGTCCGATCTGATCATAGATCAAACTTAATCCAATTCCCACATTGTAGCCGATAAACGGACTGTTCACCGAGATTGTCAGTGTTTTGGGAGCACCATCGAGACCAACCCATTGCTGCCGGTTCATTGCTACAAAATTCAGTGTTCCTCTGCTGCCTGCATAGGCCGGGTTTATTGATACCGGATTATGCATGTATTGGGTGAACATTGGATCTTGCTGTGCGGTAGCATTCCAAATATTGAATAAAAGCATCAGCGATATGATAATGCCCTTCTTCAGATCAATTTTTCTATAAATCATCATGATTCGAACTGTTTTTAAAGTCAATACTACCTTTCCAGATATATATATCCTGCTTTATGCTTTTGAAGTTGAATACCGTAATCAAGAACATAAAAATATGTACCCACCGACAAGGCTGAGCCTCCTATACTACTCTTATTGGAATTGCCTTCCCAGTCGTTTAGATATCCTGATTTTTGATAAACCACATTTCCCCAGCGGTTAAATATTGTCAGCTTGCTTGACGGATAAAATTCAATTCCATCAATTTGGAAAGTATCATTTTGTCCATCGCCATTCGGTGTGAAAATTTGATTTACCAAAATCACATCGTCAATTGTAATGGTAACCTGAGCCTGATCGCAATCACCATTGGCATCGCATAACTCGTAGGTGAATTTGTCGATACCGGTAAAGCTTACATTTGGAATGTAGGTAAATGTTCCGTCGGTATTGAAAACAACTTTCCCGTTAGCCGGCTGGGTTACTATGTTCCAGATATTACCTCCGTCGCCACTCAAACTATCGTTTTCGGCTACCGTCGATTCCAATGTGGCATCTATATGGAAACTAACCGTATCATCATTAGCCAATGGCAGATCGTTTACAGATCGCACCGTAACGGAGACTATTGCCTCTGAGCAATCCTTATCAATATCACAGAGTCTGTATATGAATTTATCGATTCCGTTAAAGTTAGGTTCAGGGGTATATGCATAGCTTCCGTCAGGGTTAAACACCAACTCGCCATGCGTTGGCTGACTTACTATGGTCCAGATATTTCCTCCGTCGCTGCTTGGGGTATCGTTGACCGATACATTTCCACTCACTGAAATTTCCTCGTCGGATGAATTGACATCATCAACAGCAACAGGAAGGTCATTTCCCGGAGCAATGATCAGGTAAACTGTTGCCTGATCACATGCTGTTGGAGCTCCATTGTCGCAAACTTCATAAACAAACTGATCGATTCCATTGTAATTCGGATCTGGCATATAACTGAATGAACCATTGGTATTCAGCTGCAGTACTCCGTGCAAAGGTTTTATTACCGGTACAGTATTCACCGACTGGCTATTTCCTTCCGGATCGTTATCGTTGGTCAGAACATTAGCTGTCAGAATTACATCTTCTCTTCCGAAGTAAATATCATCGGTTGCAAAAGTTGAATTACCGGTCGGATTAGGCAACAGGTCGATCGTCACTTTTGCCACATCGCACAAAACAGGAGTACCTAAGTCGCAAACGCTGTATTGAAAACTTACCTGACCGATAAAATCTGCCACAGGAACAAACGTGAATGTACCGTTCGAATTGAGTGTCAAACTGCCGTTTCCGGGAGCTGAACCGATCAAAGTCACACTGTTCGGATTCAGGTTGCCGTCCGGATCAAAGTCATTGCTGATTACGTTTCCTTTCACAGGATATCCAACAGAACTCTGGTAAACATCGGTATTGGCAATCGGTGCACTGTTTTTGGCAATTGTAATATCAATTACCCTGATACTCACTGTTGCCTGATCACAAAGCGATGGTATTCCATTATCACACACCTCATATACAAAACTGTCGTTTCCAATAAAGTATGAATTTGGAGTATAGGTATAAGTTCCATCAGTATTAATTACTACAGTACCATGGGCAGGTGGACTAACCGGAGTTGTTTTGATTGTTAACGGGTCTCCTTCCGGATCACTGTCGTTGGTAAGCAGATTTCCAATTGCAGCTTTATTTTTAAAGGCAATTCCGATGTCGTCCTTAGCCAACGGAGAATCATTAAACGGTTTAATAATCAAATAAACCGTAGCCTGATCACAAGCTGTCGGAGTCCCATTATCACAAACTTCGTAGACAAAATGATCGGTTCCATTGTAATTCGGAACCGGGGTATATTTAAATGTACCATTGGTATTAATAATTACTGTTCCGTGTGCCGGAACGATAATTGGTGTCGCATTTACTGTCTGGGTATTTCCCTGAGGATCATAGTCGTTGGTCAATACATTACCAGATACCGGACTATCTTCATTGCCAATGAAACTGTCATCAGTCGCAAAGGTTGAATTACCATTCGGATTGGCTTGCATTTCTATAGTCACAGTTGCCACATCGCAAAGTGCCGGAGTTCCAAGATCACAAATCTGATACTGAAAACTTACCTGCCCAAGGAATCCTGCAACTGGAATATAGCTGAACGACCCGTTGGTATTCAAGGTCAAAGTGCCGCTTGCGGGAGCTGAACCGATCAGAGTCACGCTGTTTGGATTCAGGTTACCATCCGGATCAAAGTCGTTACTGATCACATTTCCTTTTACTGTGAGCCCGATTGAACCCTGATAGGCATCATTCATAGCAACAGGGGCATTATTCGCTCCGGATAAATCAATTACCTTAATAGAAACCTTGGCCTGATCGCACATGGATGGAATTCCATTATCACAAACCTCGTAAATAAAGCTGTCCGTTCCGGAGAAGCCTGAATTAGGAGTATAGGTATAAGTTCCGTCAGGACTGATTACCACAGTTCCGTTCAGCGGTTTTATCACCGGAGTAGTTTTGATGATCAGCAAATTGCCATCCGGATCACTGTCGTTAGTTAGCAAATTACCACTAACGGACTCGTCCTTGAAGGTTGTGTTAATGTCATCCATTGCCACAGGTGAATCGTTTTGCGGAGCAATAATCAGGTAAACAGTTCCCTGGTCGCAGGCTTTTGGAATACCATTATCGCAAACTTCATATACAAACCGATCTTGTCCCAAATAATTTGGAACCGGCGTATAAGTGAAAGTTCCGTCTGCTTTCAGCACCAAAGTACCATGTTCAGGCAATACAACTGCTGATGTATTTACAGTTTGAATATCTCCCTGAGGATCATTGTCATTTGTCAGCACATTACCTGAAATCGGGTTGTCTTCCTTGCCAAAGAAAAGGTCATCCGTAGCAAAGGTTGAATTACCATTTGGATTGGCCAGTATTTCGATGGTCACAGTTGCCATATCGCAAAGGGCCGGTGTACTCAAATCGCATATCTGATATACAAAACTGACCTGACCAATGAAACCGGCAGTCGGAACATAAGTGAATGTACCATTTGAATTCAAGGTAAGTACACCACTTGCCGGAGCTGAGCCAATCAGTGTTACGCTGCCCGGATTCAGATTGCCATCCGGATCAAAGTCGTTGCTGATTACATTTCCCTTTACTGTTAACCCAACCGATCCCTGATAAGAATCGTTAATGGCCACAGGTGCATTATTTGTTCCTGATATATCAATTACCTTGATGGTTACTTTGGCCTGATCGCAGAGAACAGGATTGCCATTATCACAAACTTCGTAAACAAAAATATCGGTTCCTGAAAAACCTGAATTCGGCGTGTAGGTGTAGGTTCCATCCGTATTAATCACCACTGTTCCGTAGGTCGGAGGAATGGCCGGTTTGGTGTTGATCGTCAGCACATCGCCTTCAGGATCACTGTCGTTAGTCAGTACATTGCCACTTACCTGTATATTTTTAAAGGTCATATTGATGTCATCTTCAGCCACCGGAGGATCATTTTGCGGAGCAATAATCAGGTAAACATTCGCCTGATCACATGCCTGCGGTGTTCCGTTATCGCAAACCTGATAGACAAACTGATCGGTTCCAAGGTAATTTGCTGCCGGAGTGTATATAAACGAACCGTTCGTATTCAGAATAACCGTTCCATGCTTTGGAGAAACAACAGGTACAGTATTTACCGTTTGTATATTTCCCTGAGGATCATTGTCGTTAGTTAAAACATTACCTGTTATCGGCTTGTCTTCCTTGCCAAAGTAGCTGTCATCCGTAGCAAAAGTTGAATTTTTTTCAGGATTGGCCAGTATGTCAATGGTTACGGTTGCAATATCGCAGAGAGCAGGTGTTCCCAAATCACAAATCCGGTAATCAAAACTTACCTGACCAATAAATCCGGCATTCGGAATGTAACTAAAATTCCCGTTTGGATTCATGGTGAAGGACCCATTGTTCGGATCCAATCCGATGACAGTCACACTATTCAGGTTCAGGTTACCGTCCGGATCGAAATCATTACTGATTACGTTTCCTTTTACCAGTAAACCGGCTGAACCTTGATAAGCATCGTGAATGGCAACCGGAGCATTGTTTGTAGTGGTATAATCGATCACCTTGATTGTTACTTTAGCCTGATCGCATAAAGAAGGAGTACCATTATCGCATACTTCATAAACAAAACTGTCGGTTCCGGAGAAACCTGAATTTGGAATATAGGTATAGGTTCCGTTCGCACTGATCACAACGGATCCATGAGCCGGTGGCGTAACAGGACTTATATTTGTTGTAAGCGGATTACCTTCAGGATCACTGTCGTTGTTAAGCACATTGCCGCTGACCTGCATATTTATGAATGTAGTGTTGATGTCATCTATAGCAATTGGTGAATCATTTTGCGGAGTAACGGTTATTTTAACCGTAGCACCTGCACAATCAGAATCAAAATCACAGAGCAGGTAAATGAATGTATCGGTACCGATGAAATTCACATCCGGAGTATAATTGTATTTTCCATCTGTACTCATGGTAACTTTGCCATGCATTGCCCCTCCATTGGTACCAAATAAGCTCCATTTATTTCCGCCATCTCCACTCGGAATATCATTGGGGGCAACCGTTGCGCCAATGATAGGGGTGTCTTCTACAGTCGAATTGACATCATCTTCGGCTAAAGGAACGTCTTTTACCGAACTTAAAAAGATGGTTACCCTGGCCTGATCGCAATCACCGTCAAGGTCACAGAGCTGATAGGTGAAATAATCCGTGCCGTTGAAGTTGGCTTCCGGCACATAATCATATGTTCCATCTGCATTCATGGTTACAGTACCATTTGCCGCGCCACCATTCGCTCCAACCAAACTCCAGACATTGCCGCCATCACCACTTGGAATATCGCCGCCTGTAACAGTTGCCCCAATAATCGAAACATCTTCCAAAGTCGTAATGACATCATTGACCGCTACCGGAAAATCATTGGCCGATGTAATTGTAATACTTACAATGGCCTGATCGCAATCTCCGTTAATATCGCACAACTGATAAGTGAAACTGTCGTTTCCTGAGAAATTGGTATTCGGAATGTAATTATAAATGCCATTCATATTCATGGCAACACTGCCATGAAGTGCTCCTCCATTAGCGCCAAGCAGGCTCCAAACATTGCCTCCATCGCCACTCTGGACATCATTGATAGTAACATCAGCGCCTGTAAGCGGAGTATCTTCCAGTGTTGTATTCAGATCATCATTAGCAAATGGAATATCATTTACCGGAACAACATATACCGTAACAGTTGCTCCAGAACAATCAGGAGTTGGATCACAGATTGAATAGGTGAAACTGTCGTATCCGTTATAATCAGCATTTGGTGAATAAACAACCTGATCATCTGCAGGATTATTCGGAGTACCACCATCATTGATATAAACCGTTCCGTGCAAACCGTTATTCGCTGTTATTCGTCCGGTTACCGGCCCGTCATCTCCAAAAATATCATTGTCAAGCACATCGATTGTAATCGGTGTATCTTCAAGTGTCGTTGCAGAATCATCGGCCGCGACCGGATAATTTTCATCATCTAAAATAGTACCTGTGGCCGTATCGCTTATATTCCCAACAGTTCCTGAATCAACAGATTTAACGGCAATGGTAAAGGTTTCGTCCTTTTCATCAATTAAATCAGAGACAGTAGGTACGACAACATTTATGCTGACAGAACCTGCCGGTATAGTTACGGTAACATTTGCCGTATTATAATCGGTATTGCCGGCTGTTCCATTGGTCAATTCAAATGTCAGGGTAATGGCTTCAGAACTTGGATTACTCAAAGTAAGCGGGAAAACGATGTTGCTGCCTTCTGTCGCGCTGGCATCTGCAATCGAAACTGAAGGTGGAGTATCATCATCCAAAATGGTACAAATACCCTGAGAAACAGAAATAGCACCATGATCAGGATTGGAAAGGTTCACATAGAAATTCTCGGTTGGTTCATAAATAGTATTATTGGTGACTGGAACCGAAATAGTTACTGAGCCTGAACCTCCCGGTATCGTATACACAACATTATTTATTGAAGTATAATCCGAAGAAACAAGTGCAGAATTGTCGGCAGTATTCACCGTAAATGAAACATCGCATGTTCTTGGATTGCTTAGACTGACCGTAAGAACAGCATTGCCATCATTTTCGTGTACAGAAATATTATCAACTGATAATACCGGAGGATTGGTGTCTGTTACTGTTACCGTTGCATCGCAGCTTGAAAAATTATCACTGTTATCAGTAACAGTTAAGATAACATGGTTCACACCAATATCAGAACAAGTGAATGAAGTTTTCGAGGCAACAATCGACTTAATTCCGCAATTATCGGTGCTGCCGTTATTGATATCACCAACAGTTAAGGTGGCATTGCCAGATAGATCCAAATTAAGAGTCACATTTTTGCACAGAGCAACCGGGTTTTCAGTATCAGTGACTTTTACATTCTGAACACAATTTTCAGAAATGTTTCCGGCTGCATCAGTTGCAGTCCAGGTGATGGTTGTAGTTCCGGCCGGATAAACCGCTGATAAAGCCAGAGCATCCGAACGAACTCCATTAACGGTCAATGATGCCGAACAATTGTCAGTTACCGTTGGATTAACCAGAACCACTGATGCGCCGCAAACTCCGGCATCGGCAGCCAAAGTAATATCAGCAGGGCAACTTATCTCTGGTTTTTCATTATCTGTTACAGTCACTGTCTGATTGCAGCTCAATGAAATATTGCCAGCCAAATCGGTTGCAGTCCAGGTAATTGTTGTGATTCCAACGGGATAAACAGACAATAGAGTCAATGCGTCTGAACGAACTCCGTTAAAAGTAAAGCTGGTCGAGCAGTTATCTGTTGCGGTTGGATTAGCTATAAAGACTGAAACTCCGCAAACTCCGGAATCAGAAGTCTGTAAAATATCTGCCGGACAAACAATGATTGGTTTCTCATTGTCTGTTATGGTGATTGTCTGATTACAACTCAATGAGGTATTTCCTGATGCATCGGTTGCAGTCCAGTCAATTGAAGTGATTCCTACCGGATATACAGCAGATAAAGCCAATGCATCCGAACGAACTCCCGCAAAAATAAAGCTTGTTGAACAATTATCGGTTGCGGTAGGATTTGTAACGATCAATATTGCTCCGCAAACTCCTGCATCGGCTGTTTGGGTAATATTTTCAGGACAAGTGATTACTGGTTTTTCAAGATCAGTAACAGTGATCGTTTGGTCACAACTCAATGAGATGTTTCCTGAAGCATCAGTTGCAGTCCAGGTGATGGTTGTAGTTCCGATAGGATAAACCGCTGATAAAGCCAGTGCATCCGAACGAATCCCAATAAAACTAAAAGATACCGAACAATTATCAGTTGCCGTTGGATCAACCAGAACTATTGATGCGCCGCAAACTCCGGCATCGGCATCAAGCGTTACAGGTTCAGAACAGCTTATCACTGGTTTTTCATCATCTGTTATGGTCACCGTCTGATTGCAGCTTAATGAAGCATTTCCAGCCAAATCGGTTGCAGTCCATTGAATGGTAGTGATTCCTACCGGATAATCCGCAGATAAAGCCAGTGCATCCGAACGGGTTCCATCAAAAATAAAGCTGGCCGAACAATTATCTGTTGCTGTTGGATTTGCTATGGAGACTGAAGCTCCGCAAATTCCGGCATCTGCCGTTTGCAGAATATTTTCAGGACAAACAATGACTGGTTTCTCGTTGTCTGTTATGGTGACTGTCTGGTTGCAGCTCAATGAGGTATTTCCTGAAACATCGGTTGCAGTCCAGTTAATCGTTGTAATTCCAACCGGATAAACTTCTGATAAAGCCAGTGCATCCGAACGAACTCCGGCAAAAGTAAAGCTGGTTGAACAATTATCTGTTGCGATAGGATTCGTGATTGTCAATGTTGCACCGCAAACTCCTGCATCGGCTGTTTGGGTAATACTTGCCGGACAACTAATTACTGGTTTTTCATGATCAGTAACTGTGATCGTTTGGTCACAACTCAATGAGATGTTTCCTGAAGCATCAGTTGCAGTCCAGGTAATGGTTGTATTTCCAGTCGGATATAATGCGTTCAGCGTTAATAAATCCGAACGAATCCCAATAAAAGTATAGATTGAAGAACAATTGTCGGTGGCTGTTGGATCAGTAATAATTACTGAAGCTTCGCAGGCACCGGCATCGGTATTTTGAGTGATAAGATCAGGACAAGTAATGACCGGCTTTTCGTCATCGGTTATTGTGACTGTCTGAGAACAACTTGCTGAAGTGTTTAAAGCCGCATCAGTTGCAGTCCAGGTAATTGTTGTGGTTCCAACCGGATATACCGCTGATAAAGCCAAGGCGTCCGAACGAACTCCGTTGAAGGTAAAACTCGTTGAACAATTATCGGTCGCTGTTGGATTAATAACTGTAACTGCAGCTCCGCAAATTCCGGCATCTGCCGTTTGCAGAATATTTTCAGGACAAATAATAACAGGTTCTTCATCATCTGTCACCGTAATAATCTGATTACAGGTTAAAGAAGTATTTAAAGCTGCGTCAGTAGCAGTCCACGAAATCGTAGTAATTCCAACCGGATAAACATCATTCAATGCCAATGCATCTGAACGGACCCCGGTAAAAATAAAGCTTACCGAACAGTTGTCAGTGGCGGTTGGATCGGTTATTGATAGTACAGCACCGCAAACTCCCGCATCCGATGTTTGAGTAATATTTGACGAACAGATAATTACCGGTTTTTCATTATCAGTAATTGTCACATTAAAACTGCAGGTTTTAGTGCCGCATGTATTTGTTGCAGTAACGACAACCGAAGTAACTCCGGTATTAAATGCTGAACCACTTCCGGTTCCGGCACCACTGCCTGAGGTAGCTCCCGTAAATTGATAGGAAATACCAGGATCAGGCACTCCGGATGCAACAACTGAATATGAAACCATAGCAGTGCACTCATTTAATTCGGTATGCTGTGAAATATCCGAAGGACAGCTGGTAAATGCCGGTTCCTGATTTACTGCAACTGAAGAAGTGCTTGAGCTACAACCTGTAATTGTATTTGTAAAGGTAAATATTACATTTCCTGAAGATAGTCCGCTTGCAATTCCAGCATTGCTTACCGAAGCAACTGCGGTATTGCTGCTGCTCCATGTTCCACCGGTAATTGGTGATAAAGTGATGGTGCTTCCAACACAAACAGAAGCTGGTGCCGAAACAACTGGTAATGGGTCAACATTTACCAGAACACTTTGTGAATCAGAACAACCTGTGGCGGTTATCGTTTCAACTACCGTATAGCTTGTTGAAACCGAAGGATTCACTGTTGGATTGGCCAAATTGGAGGTAAACCCAAGCGGTGAAGAAGTCCAGCTATATGTGCTCCCTGAAACAGGCGCTGCTCCAAGAATTGTACTTGATCCATCACAGATAGTCCGGTCTGATCCGGCAATTACACCAGGAAGCTTATTGATGGTTACCGACTGAGTTGCATTGGTTGTTCCGCATAATCCGGTCGAAGTTGCAGAAATAATCGCAATTCCGTCATAAGATGCTGACCAGTCCATTACTCCGGAAGAGGAATTGATCGTTCCTGCCCCTGCGGGTGAAACACTGTAAGTTATAGATGAACTATTTTCTGCTGTAGCAATATACGTTTCATCGGCAGCATTCTGACATAGTATTGTTGCACCAGTTGTAAAACTGGTAGTTCCGGTAGATGGATTTACTGTTACTGTTCGCGTTGCACTGCTTGTTCCGCATAATCCGGTGGCATTGGCAGTGATTGTTGCTGTTCCGCTGAATGTGGCAGACCAGTTCATTACCCCGGTAGTCGAATTAATTGTCCCTGCACCGGCTGGCAAAACGCTATAGCTTATTGATGTACTGTTGGCTGCTGCGGCAGTGTAGGTTTCATCAGCTGCATCCTGACATTCAGTAGTTGCCCCTGCATTAAAGCTGGTTATACCAATGGTTGGATTTACTGTAACAATACGGTCAGCATGGGTTGTTCCGCAAGATCCGCTTGCAGTTGCAGTGATAGTGGCCGTTCCGCTGAATAAGGCCGACCAGTCCATTACACCTGTTGAGGAATTAATTGTCCCTGCTCCAACTGGTAAAACACTATAAGTTATTGAAGAACTGTTGGCTGATGTTGCTGAGTAAGTCTCATCAGCAGCATCCTGACATAAAACGATGGCACCAGCAGTAAAGGTGGTTACACCTGTGGTTGGATTCACTGTGACTGCACGGTCGGCATGGGTTGTTCCGCACAATCCGTTAGCCGTTGCTGTGATAGTCGCTGTTCCGCTATACGATGCTGACCAGTTCATCACCCCGGTGGAGGAATTAATTGTTCCTGCTCCTGCTGGTAATACACTATAAGTTATTGATGTATTATTTGCTGCTGTTGCAGTATAAATTCCATCAGCAGCATCCTGGCATTCTGTTGTTGATCCGGTGGTAAAGCTGGTTGCACCAGTGGATGGATTTACCGTTACTACACGATCTGCATGAGTTGTTCCGCATAAACCAGTGGCAGTAGCTGTGATTGTGGCGGTTCCGCTAAATGAGGCCGACCAGTTCATGACTCCGGTGGATGAATTGATTGTTCCGGCTTCTGCCGGTAAAACACTGTAAGTTATTGAGGGACTGTTCGCAGCTGTGGCAGTATATGTTTCATCGGCTGCATCCTGGCATTCGGTAATTGCACCTGTAGTAAAACTGGTTGCACCAGTAGTTGGATTTATTGTCACTAACCGGTCTGCAAAAGTTGTTCCGCACAATCCGTCAGATGTTGCCGTGATTGTCGCGGTTCCACTGAACGATGCCGACCAGTTCATTACCCCGGTACTTGAATTTATCGTTCCTGCTCCGGCTGGTAATACACTGTAGATTATTGATGCACTGTTCGCAGCTATTGCAGAATAAGTCTCATCAGCAGCATCCTGACAAAAAGCAATCGCTCCGGAAGTAAAGCTGGTTGGACCGGTAGAAGGATTTACTGTCACGATACGATCAGCATGGGTTGTTCCGCAAAGTCCGTTGGCAGTAGCAGTAATTGTGGCTGTTCCACTATACGAGACCGACCAGTTCATGACTCCGGTGGAGGAATTAATTGTTCCTGCTCCAACGGGCAAAACGGTGTAGCTGATTGATGTACTGTTGGCTGCCGTGGCAGTGTATGTTTCATCTGCTGCGTCCTGGCATTCAGTAATTGAACCGGCAGTAAAGCTGGTTGTACCAATGGTAGGATTTACAGTCACTATGCGGTCTGCATGGCTTGTTCCGCATAATCCGGATGCAGTTGCAGTAATCGTTGCTGTTCCGCTGAACAATGCCGACCAATTCATTACGCCGGTGCTTGAATTAATTGTTCCCGCTCCGGCAGGTGAAACGCTGTAAGTTATTGAAATATTGTTAGCTGCTGTTGCGGTATAAGTTTCATCGGCTGCATCCTGACATTCAGTAATTGCTCCGGCGGTAAAGGTGGTTGTTCCAATTGTTGGATTAACGGTAACAACACGGTCAGCATGAGTTGTTCCGCATAATCCGGTTGCTGTTGCTGTAATTGTTGCTGTTCCGCTGAACAATGCTGACCAGTTCATAATTCCGGTAGATGAATTAATTGCACCTGCTCCTGCCGGTAAAACGCTGTATGTAATGGAGGCACTGTTAGCTGCTGTGGCGGTGTATGTTTCATCGGCTGCATCCTGACATTCAGTAATTGAACCGGCATTAAAGCTGGTAGCACCTGTGACAGGATTCGAAGTTATTGTCAGGACAGTACGGGTGCTGCTTTTACAGTTTGTTGTTGAATTTCTTGCTTCAGCATAATAAACTCCGGCAGAAGCTGGCGTATAACTGAGTGTTCCGGTTGCCAATGCAGTTCCACCGGAAGGCAAATTATACCAATCGACAGTTATTCCGGAAGAAGCACTTGCAGTAATTGCCGGGACTGAACTCCCTGCACAATATTCCTTATCCCCTCCGCTAAGCGGAGCCGAAATAACCGGGCAACTGCAATCCGGAGCCGTGATTGATAAAGTTGCAACGCAACTTGCAAGATCAGTCAGTGTGAGTTGAATATCAGTTCCTGTAGAAATGGCGCTAATCGTCCACAAATTCCCTACATGACTAACTGTCCCTGAAGTACTTGTTACAATTCCCGTACTTACTGTGACAGAAACTGAATAGCTTAAAAGATCTAATGCGCAAGTTGCAGCTGTGGTTATCACCATGTCAGGCAATGCATTCACAAGTACCGGATAATTGGTGGCGATGGCAGCTGTACAGCCGTTTCCATTCGTATAATTGACCGACACATTTTGAGCACCTGCAGTATGCCAGCTTACGGTGACCGTGTTATTGCCGGTCCCTCCTCCTGAAGTTATTGTACCTCCTGCTGAAACAATCCATTGGTAATTGCTCATACCAGCCTGAGTAGTATATACATTTCCGGTTGAAGACTCGCAAACCGTTGCTGGTCCGCCAGTGAAAGTAACCACTGGCAAAGGATTAACTGTAATCGTTACACTTCCGGTCATATTGGATGTACATGAACTGGAAGTATTAGTCGCTACCACAGTATATAATCCGGCAGTAATTTTGTTACCAAAACTAATTGCACTTCCTGTTCCGGTTACCGGACTTCCAGAATTAACACCACTCAGTTGCAACTGATAATTTACTCCGGTTTGTGAATTGCTCAAACCAACTGCTATACCCGATGCGCCAGTACAAAATGATCCGCCACCAGTTACAGTATAAGTTAGCGGCAATGCACTTACGGTTACATTGTAGTTAGCCGGACTGATTGCAGTACAACCGTTTCCATTGTCATAATTAACCGAAACGCTTTGTGCTCCGGCGGTGTTCCATGTCACGGTTACCGAATTATTACCGATTCCTCCTCCTGAAGTAATCGTTCCGCCAGCTGAAACAATCCAATCATAGCTGCTCATGCCAGCCTGAGTAGTATACACATTACCTGAAGATCCGGCGCATGCAGATGCAACTCCGGCAGTAAATGTTACTGTTGGTAAAGGATTAACTGTTACCGATGCAGTTCCGGTCATATTTGAAATACATCCTGTTGAAGCATTGGTTGCTTCAATAGTGAATGTTCCGGCAGTAAGCTGGCCACCAAAATTTAAAGCACTCCCGGTGCCTGCGATTGGTAAACCAGTATTGACTCCACCAATATGCAATTGATAATTGATTCCGGTTTGTGAATTACTTAAGCCTATAGCTACTCCTGAACCTCCGGTGCAAAATGAACCACCTCCGGTTACGGTGTAAACTGTTGGCAGTGGATTGATTGAAACAGTCACGCTACCTGTCATGATTGAATTACACCCTGTTGAAGCATTGGTTGCAACAACGGTATAGGTTCCGGCAGTTAACTTGGAACCAAAGCTGATTGCAGAAGCTGTACCTGAAACCGGGCTACCGGTATCTGATCCGTTAATCCGTAATTGATAATTTACTCCGACCTGAGAATTACTCAAACCTACGATAACTCCTGACCCGCCACTGCAATAGGTTCCGCCTCCGGTTACATTAAAAGTTAAAGGAAGTGCAGTTACGGTTACTGTAATGCTTCCATTCATATTTGAAATACATCCGGTTGAAGCATTGGTTGCTTCGACCGTGTAGGTTCCGGCAACAACCTGTGCTCCGAAATTCAGCGCACTTCCTGTACCAGCAATTGGCAATCCGGTATTTACCCCACCGATATGCAATTGATAATTTACTCCTGTTTGAGAACCACTTAAACCGATAATTACACCTGAACCTCCGCTGCAATCCGTTCCACCACCCGTTGCATTAAACACTGTGGGTAATGGATTTGTACTAATAACAACACTTCCGGTCATGGTTGAAGTACATCCGGTTGAAACAGATGCAGCAACAACGGTATATGTTCCGGTAGCTGTCTTAAGGCCAAAGCTCAGTGCACTTCCGGTACCGGCTACTGCGGAACCATCATTTATTCCGTCAAGTTTTAACTGATAGTTCACCCCGGATTGCGAATTACTCAAACCTACTGCTGCACCTGAACCTCCGCTGCAATAGGTTCCGCCTCCGGTTACAATATAAGCTGTGGGCAATGGATTAATGGTGATAATCGCAGTACCTGTCATAGTTGAGGTACAGCCGGTAGAAGCATTGGATGCAATCACCGAATAAGTTCCGGCAGAAGTCTGAGCACCAAAACTTATTGAACTTCCGGTTCCGGAGACTGGACTGCCGGTATTTACGGCTCCAATCTGCAACTGATAGTTGACTCCGTTTTGAGAACCAGTCAACCCGATAACCACTCCGGATCCACCACTGCAATAGGAACCACCTCCGGTTACTGTATATAAGGTTGGCAATGCGTTAACCGTAATGGTAACGCTTCCAGTCATATTTGCGATACAAGCTGTTGTAGCATTGGTAGCTATTACAGTATAGTTGCCTGCAGCAGTTTGCGCACCAAAGCTCAAAGCACCACCAGTTCCGGCTATTGGACTTCCTGAGTTTGCACTGTTTAGTTGCAATTGATAATTTACCCCGCTTTGCGAATTGCTTAAACCAACTGCTAATCCGGATCCACCGCTGCAGAAAGATCCGCCACCGGTAACACTGTAAGCGGTGGGAAGCGGATTGATGCTAACTGTTGCACTGCTATTCATTGTCGAATTACAGCTTGTTATTGCATTTATTCCAACAACAGTATATGTACCAGCGGCTGTTTGCAATCCAAAGCTAATTGCACTTGCTGTCCCTGCTATTGGGCTACCGGTATTTACTCCACCGATCTTGAGTTGATAATTCACTCCTACCTGAGAATTACTTAAACCTATTGAAACGCCAGTACCTCCGTTACAATAAGATCCGCCTCCGGTAACATTATAAGTTGTGGGCAGCGGATTCAAAGTAATGGTCACATTGCCTGACATAGTTGTTGTACATGTTGTTGAGGTATTTGTAGCTACTACGGTATAGGTTCCTGCACCCGTTTTACTTCCAAAACTGATTGCACTTCCGGTACCTGAAACCGGAGTTCCGTTATCTGACACGCCCAGCCTTAACTGATAGGTGACTCCTGTTTGTGAACCACTCAAACCGACAACAACTCCTGAACCTCCGGTACAATCGGTTCCGCCACCGGTTACAGTATATAGAGTTGGCAACGGATTTACAGAAACAGATACGCTTCCGCTCATATTTGAAGTACAGCTTGTTGAGGCATTGATTGCTGTAACAGTATAAGTTCCGGCACCAGTTTTATTTCCAAAACTTATGGCATTGCCGGTTCCGGCAATTAAACTGCCATTATCTGCGCCACTCAATAGTAACTGATAATTTACGCCTACCTGAGAATCACTTAATCCAACTGCGACTCCGGACCCACCATTGCAATAAGAACCGCCACCGCTTACATTATAAACTGCCGGCGAAGCATTTACAGTTACTGGATAAATTGTTGCATTTGCAGATACACATCCGCTAATATTCATATAGATTACCGAAACACTCTGAGGTCCGGCAGCATTCCAGGTTACGGTCACACTATTATTCCCGCTTCCACCTCCGGAAGTAATTGTTCCACCAACGGAAACCATCCACAGATAACTGCTCATACCGGATTGCGTGGTATAAACATTTCCGGTTGAACCTACGCATGCGGTGCTTACCCCAGCGCTGAAAGTGATAACCGGAATAGGATCAATAACTACAACCGAACTTCCTGACATATTCGAACTGCACCCTGATGTTGGATTGGTAGCTACAACAGTATAGGTTCCGGCAGCTGTCTGATTTCCAAAACTAAGTGCACTTCCGGTTCCTGCCAATGGACTTCCGGCATTTGATGCCCCAATCTTTAATTGATAATTGACACCGATTTGTGAATTACTCAAACCTATCGCTACACCTGAACCTCCGGTACAATAATTTCCGCCTCCGGTAACATTATAAATAGAAGGAAGTGGATTAATTGTGATGATCACACTGCCTGTCATATTCGATGTACAACCGGTAGTTGAATTCGTTGCAACAACGGTATATGTTCCGGCAGTTAACTGTAAACCAAAACTTAATGCACTGCCGGTTCCTGCTAACGGAATACCGGTATTTACTCCGCCTATCTTCAATTGATAATTCACTCCAGTTTGTGAATTGCTCAGACCTGCCAAAACTCCTGATCCCCCGGTGCAATATGAACCTCCGCCTGTTACAGTATATGCCGTTGGCAATGCATTCACTGTAACGGGATAAACGGTGGCACTTGCTGCTGTACATCCTGTTCCATTCGAATAATTCACCGACACACTTTGAGCTCCGGCTGTATTCCAGATAACCGTCACCGTATTATTTCCAGATCCACCCCCGGCAGTAATCGTACCTCCGGCTGAAACAGTCCAGACATAATTACTCATTCCAACCTGGGTTGCATATACATTACCCGTAGAGCCGGCACATGCAGGAGTTACACCTGAAGTAAAAGTTACTGTAGGCAACGAATTAATACTTATTAGGACACTTCCTGTCATACTGGTTGCACATGCAGTTGTGACGTTGGTCGCAACAACAGTGTATGTTCCGGCTGTAGTCTGATTGCTGAAACTTAAAGCACTTCCCGTTCCGTCAAGACTACTCACTGTGGTTATTCCGTCTCTTTTCAATTGGTAGTTTACCCCAATTTGCGAACCGCTCAACCCAACAGGTAAGCCGCCACTTCCGCTACAATATGCTCCTCCTCCGGTTACAGTATAAAGAGCGGGTAGTGCATTTACATTGATTGTTCTGGTCGCATTTACAGCAGGACATATTCCGGGAACGTTTGTTGTTAATGTCAAAGTAACTGTTCCTGAAAAGTTAACTGCAGGCGTATAAGTTACTGAAGCCGGAGTGGCAGTTTGTGCAGTACTGCTCAGTGTGCCACCACCTGTAGATATTGACCAGGCTGCAGTGCTGGCTGAACCGCCATAACTTGCACCACTCAAGGTAATAGCTGTTGGGCTGGATGATTGACAAGTATTTAGGGTAACACCTGGGGTCACGGTAGCAGCTGCATTTACAGTAATTGTAAAAGTCTGATCAGCGGATTTATCTACTCCCCCATTGGCTGTACCTGCATTATCCTGAATGTTTAATGCAATGGTCGCCGACCCTGAAGTTGAATTTGGAGTGAAAGTCAATACTCCTGAAGAACTTACTGA
>CAIPKZ010000461.1 GCA_903865775.1 uncultured Prolixibacteraceae bacterium
TCAGACGTGTGCTCTTCCGATCTAAATCAACCAGAAATTTGTAATTAAGACTTTTAAGATAAATGTCAGAGGTTTTGTATTTTTCCTTGAGGAAGAGTATAATATAGTTCTGAGTTGTAAAATAATTCTTTAGCGTTCCCCACCTTAAGGTTTCTTTACAGTTTGTGTTATGGTATTCGATAAGTTTACATAGGGTCATATCAGAAATATCCAGACCTAGAAACTTATTTTTGATTGCTTCTGTTGTGATGACTTGTTTACTCAGGACAAGATCCTGGTATGATTCGACCATCATCTTTCGAATTTGTTCCAGATAAGAGTTTAACTGCTTATTCTCACTTGTTGAAGGTTTAGCCATTCCTTTCCCGGAATTCCAACTATCCATATGAATTTTTCGCTTAATCGAAACTTCACATCTCTTTGAATTGACGGTAATACGGGCATGAATTGGAGCTATACCCTTGTTAATCTTGTTAGTACGGAGAACAAAATGAATTCCAAATGTTACTTTTTCCATGATGATTTAATTTTAATTTTTTATACTCTAAAAAGGTTCACCTATTTTGAATTGATTTGATCTCAATATGAGTCAAAACGTGTCAAAATGATTCAATCTAAATGTCTGCAAGATATTGCAATACAGATATTTATATCTGCATTCGTGAACCAAATATAAAAACTAAAAAAGGTCACCGGATAGTTCACATACAAACTGAATTATATTGGTTTATTTTGATATGATAAAAAAACAGAAAAGCCACAAAATCAATGATTTGTGGCTTTTTATTTGGGTTTTGCTCCCAATTTTGTCGGGGTGACAAGATTTGAACTTGCGACCCCCCGCCCCCCAGACGGATACGCTACCAAGCTGCGCTACACCCCGAACTCTATTGCATGCAAAAGTAGCCATCTTGTTGAGTTATACAAAAAATCAGTTGACTTTTTACTCGTAGAAATCGTGATATTGATGATTTGGCCTGACAAAAAGTGCTTTATGAATCGGCTGATGAAGAACTTTTGACTTGATTTTTTTTCTGGCCTTCTCTGCCGCTAAACGATGCCTGAAATCTTCCAGAATATTCATGTAATTAATGTAGGCGTCGTATTTCGATTTATAAATATAAGTGTTTGAGAACTCGTCGTGATATGCCGGATGATTTTCGTCCATCAGGTGGAAATGATCAGAAGTTTGAAGGTATTGCCAGTCAATTTTAAGATTGGTATTATCCAGATGTTCAGTCTGTGTTTTTAGTTTAAACAATTGACTCATCGCATCGGTCTGCAATTCATTTCCAGGATAGTACGATGGATGGAAATGTTCAGCCCAGCAAACCGGTTCTTCTGTACCTATTTCGGAAACGGGCCCGAATTTCTCCATCAAAACAGTTGGTAAGTCAAATCTGTATTGTTTGCTATTATTTATTTTGGAAATAAACCTTCTGAAATAGTGTAATTTGGAATCAATGGCTGTGCCGCCCAATGTAAGGTAGTTGAGATAGATGTTTATCAATGGTTCTTCATCTCCGATTGCCTGAAATTTGGCTAAAAACTGTTTTAATATTTCGGGATTTTCAAGTATGGCAGGATTTTGTAGTAATGTTGCAAACTCATTGCTGATGAATTCATTCCGGAATAATATCTTAATTTTTTTCTGATTTTCGCCGGAATAAAAGTAATTGGGACTTCTCCATTGCAAAATTTTATTGCACCCATTAGTGAGAAGTGCAGGATAGCCCGAATCGGATATTATTTCATAAATCCGGTTAGTGAAAATCAAATCAGTATTTACAAATACCTGTGGCTTCTTTCCAAAATAGTATTCAATGCGTTCCCTGTTCAGACTAATCTGGCGTTGAAATTCTTCCTTGTTTTCACCCAGAGATACTATGGAATGTGAACTCGTACCTCCCATAAATTCGACCTGACCAGTATCCGCGAGTTGCCTGAAGCTGGTGAGTATTTTTGGAGTATAAATGAGGAACTGGTCGAGTGCGGTTCCTGAGATGTAGAATGAAAGCTTCAGTTTCCCTTTTGATTGATCAATCTGTCTGATCAGAAAATCATTAAGCGGTAAATAATAATTAGTTACAGCCTCATTGATTTCCCTTTCAATCCTGAAATCGTCATAGTAAGACTTTGAGTTTCCCACATCAAAATATCGGAATGTCTGGAAGCTGAAGGGATGATGAATTTGAAAGTATAGGCATATATTTTTCATGATGCTTGTTTGATGGTCTGGAGATAGACCTGCCTGATTTGAATTGCCGCAAGTTCCCAGTTAAGTTTGCTGACCTCTATTTTCCCTTCAGTCATCATTGCATTGGCCAGTATTTTATGCTTCAGTATATTATACACTGCATCAGCCATGGCGTGAACATCCCAGAAGTCGGTTTTAATCACGTTCCTGATCAATTCTGAAACTCCTGACTGCTTGGAGATTATTACAGGAACACGAGCGTGCATGGCTTCGAGCGGAACAATTCCAAAAGGTTCGGAAATCGAAGGCATAATGAAAATATCGCTTTTATGAAGCATTTCGGACACTTCATCACTTTCCAGAAAACCAGCAAAATGGAATCGGTCGCTGATATGATAATGTGCACATAAGTCGACGATCCGATTCCTCATTTCGCCGTTTCCGGCCATTACAAAATGTACGTTTTTGATCCGCTTGATTACCATGCGGGCTACTTCAACGAAATACTCAGGTCCTTTCTGGATGGTAATCCGACCAAGAAAGGTTACTGTTTTATGTTTGTTTCTCTTTTTAATTTCAGGTAAAGTTCGATAGAATTTGGGGTCAATAGCATTGTAAACTGTTGTGATTTTTTTTTCCGGAATGTTGTACTGTTCAATTAATCTGTGTCTTATTCGGTTGCTTACTGTAATGATCTGATCGGCTTCTTCCATTCCTTGTTTTTCGATGTCATAAATTGAAGGATTTACAGATCCTCCGCTTCGGTCGAAATCGGTTGAATGGATATGAACAACCAATGGCTTACCTGTGATCCGTTTTGCAGCTATCGCAGCCGGAAAAGTAAGCCAATCGTGAGCATGAATAACTTCAAATTGATAGGTTCGGGCAATTGTTTCAGCAACAATGGCATAGTTATATATTTCCTCAAATAAATCCGGACCATATTTTCCTGAAAATTGAATTTTTCTTCCTTCCTTAACTATTTCGTTGGTCGATTTTTCCTGAATTTCGGTTGACGATTGATATTTTTCAGCAAAACTTTCAGGAGTAAGGTATGGAACAAGTCTTGTGGAGACTTCAAGTGTACTGAAAGACGGGAATCTTTCAGTATTCAAAGTATCACTTTCTAAAGAAATAGTATCTGCACTGATTAATTGAATAGTTGATGTTGGCTCATTACCAAATGCTTTTGGAACTACAAAGACGACATTCACATCATCACACGAAGACAAACCTTTAACAATACCATAACAGGCAGTACCTAATCCTCCCGATATATTAGGAGGAAATTCCCAACCGAACATTAGTACATTCATTGATTCAATTTTATACCATGTTTGCTAATATTCCTTTGATCTCAGGATGCCAGTAAGCTTAATATCTATTTTAACCGCGTAGAATACTTTATAAATCCGAAAAAAAATTATTTAAAAATTTTCAGCCAATTGCCAGTCAACAACAAAAGGACATTCTTTTTTCGATCTGGGAAGTTCAGAATTTCCATGTGAGTATCGAGTATAGTCGTCATTTAAAATACTGAGGCGATCGTTCCTCATCGTTTTTTTCTCGGTTACAAATGACGACAGCAAAGCCTCATTTTCGCTGTAGAACCATAAATTTTGTTTGGGAAGGTCAATCCTGGATTGTTTCCTGATGTTCAGAATACGTTTGTGCGCTCTCATGACTTACAGTTTTAATCAATCTTTTTTACTCAAATAACATGATAAAAGTTACCTTTTTATAAACATGTTTTCAGGTAAATAATTGTATGTATTTAATATTTAGCGTGTTAAAAAATGTTAATAGGCTATGATTTGTTTTGGATAGTGAATTTGTGTTATGATTAGTAGTATTGTAACAACTTATCCCATTTGACTAAACAGCAATAAACCTGACAAATATTCAATTGGCTAAATTCAGCTTTGTCTATGACAGATAACATTTATTGATAATTTAGCTGTTGTCAGTGATTACCTATTTCGTAACTTTGAAGGACTAAAATAAATTCTGAGTATATGTTCAAGTCATTAAATATTGAAGACAATAATAGTAATTCAGTGAAGCAGACAACTGATGTGGAAAAAGTAAAATGCCTGATCATCGGATCCGGTCCTGCAGGATACACTGCTGCAATCTATGCCGCTCGTGCTAATCTCAGTCCGGTCATGTATGAAGGTCTTCAGCCTGGAGGACAATTAACGACTACTACTGAAGTTGAAAATTTCCCCGGATATCCGCAAGGTATTACCGGTCCTGAGATGATGGAAGATTTAAAAGCACAGGCAGTCCGCTTCGGAACTGATATTCGCTGGGGATTGGCTGTCAAGGTTGATTTCTCTGGTTCTGTTCATCAGGTATGGATGGACGATAAAAAAGTGGTTGAAGCCGAAGTGGTAATTATTGCAACCGGAGCAACGGCCAAATATCTTGGACTTGAAGATGAGCAAAAGTATGCCGGTAGCGGAGTTTCAGCCTGCGCCACCTGCGACGGGTTCTTTTACCGGGGTAAAGATGTGGCCGTGGTAGGCGGTGGAGATACTGCTGCAGAGGAAGCTATTTACCTGGCAGGACTTGTCAATAAAGTGTATCTGATTGTGCGAAGAAACGAGCTTCGGGCATCGAAAGTGATGCAGGAACGTGTGTTAAAAGTCAAGAATATTGAAGTTTTATGGGAACATCAGACCAAAGGATTGACTGGTGATGGGGTAGTGGAAGGTGCCATTCTTTGGAAGAAAAAAGGAACTTTGGAAGAAGAATTAGTTGAGATTAAAATCGATGGATTTTTCCTGGCTATTGGTCATACACCAAATTCAGACTTTGTAAAAGACTTTGTGGATACGGATGAAGTTGGCTATATAAAAACAATACCTGGCAGTTCGAAAACCAATGTTCCTGGCGTATTTGCCTGTGGCGATGTGCAGGATTCGATCTATCGTCAGGCGGTAACTGCTGCCGGATCAGGTTGTATGGCAGCTATTGATGCCGAAAGGTATCTGTCAGAAAAACACAACTAATCAAAAATAATTCGGCAAACTAAAACCGGTAATGGCGGGCAGGCATTCAACTATTTAAACATTCAATCATGAAACGTATTATCCAAACAGTTCATGCACCTTCAGCAATTGGTCCGTATAGTCAGGCCATTGAAATTGGTGGAACACTTTATGTTTCGGGTCAGATTCCTCTCGATCCTGAAACAATGAAAATTGTGGAAGGTGGAATTCAGGAGCAAACAGAGCAGGTTCTGAAAAACATTGGTGCCATATTAAAAGAAGCAGGATATGATTACGGTGATGTGGTTAAATCGACCTGCTTGCTAAGTGATATGGTCAATTTTAAAGCCATGAATGAAGTTTACGGCCTGTTTTATTCTGAAAATCCACCTGCCCGCGCAGCTTTTGCAGTTAAAGAATTGCCTATGGGTGTTCTGATTGAAATTGAAACAATCGCAGCCAAATAGCTATCAGAGGTATTATTGTAAGGTATTTGATATCTTTCGGATTGTACGATTACCGTTCATGTAATTCAATATTTGCCGGCCGTTTGTGTTTCCAGCGACGGTGCGACCATAACCAGTATTCTGGTTCAGCCCGGATGATCTCTTCCAATTTACTGACATAAGCCAACATAATCTCTTCAGGTTTAAATCCGGCCGGGTTGTCTATCAGCTTATAATGAAAAACCTCATATCTTCCGCGGCCAATTTTGCGAGTATGATGCATAATGACTGGCTGGTTTGTTTTTATGGCAATTTTAGCCGGAACAATAAAGAAGGCCGTTTCCTGATTCATAAAGGTGGTCCAGAATTGCGAAAATGCCGGAGCTGTTTGATCGGCTGCGAGCATGAGACCACCCATTCTTCCGGATTGAGTATAATCCAATGCCGTTCGAACAGCCTGATTAACAGGTACTGAAATGGATCCGAAACGCTCCCGTGTATCGAGTATGAACCGTTCCACAGCCTTGTTTTTCCTTACTGGATTGTACACCACCAGAAACTGAGCTTTTATAAAACGTTGCATGGATCCGCTCCATTCCCAATTGTTATGGTGCATTCCTAAAACAACTATGCTTTTACCCAAGCTGTGATATTCTTCGTATATCTCAAGGTTGTGAATTTTCAACCGTTCATCAATTTCCTTTTCGGTCATTCGATTAAACTTGATTGTTTCTAAACCTAAATCGCTCAGATGATGATAGAATTTTCGGGTTATTTCCTTAATTTCCTCAGGACTTTTCTCCGGAAATGAATGGATGAGATTCTCGTGTACAACCTTCCTGCGATACCGGGTGACATAAAAAAGTAAAAAGAAGAAAACATTAGCCAGGCCATATATTGCCCAAAATGGCAGGCGTGCAACCATTTTGCAAAGTAGAACAAGGAAACGATCAATCAGTGATTCCATAGATTTTAACATTGAAAGCTGCGAATTTAGCAAAAACGTTTTTGCAGCTTCATGGTTTTTGCTGTTGAGATTAAAATACCGGACGGGCGATCATGATCCCTGTGTTTTTTGATGCAGGTTGCAGAAAATCTGTGATCGGACCTTCTGAAATTACAACCTTTCCCGCACTCAGCGGTTCATGCAGCAAATGAAACTGCCCATCTTTCCAGATAATTATCCCGACATGATTAATATCCAGACCGTCAACACTTGAAGTTAGCCCGATGATGTCGCCATGCTTCAGATTCCTGAGTAAATTTTCAGGATTGCTTTTTGGAAAATAGTAAAAACTAACTGAAGAAAGTTGCTTTTCCTGATCGGCAAGTGAAGGGATCAATTCCGGATGAGCTTTCAATACGGCATAACTATCGGGATGTGAACTCATAAACCGCACTGTCTTTTCAAATTTTTCACCCTTCAGATTAGGATCTTCAGTAATAATCTTCTTCCCGGCGCTGTTATGAATCCAATCGCTGAAATAGTGCAGGCGCGAAGGATATTGATTCCGAACTCCATTTCGGTACCTGATTTGTTCGAGCTCCGCGGCAAACGATTCAAAATCAGTTTTTCCCGATTTTATTGTTCGGGCCAAGGCCAGGCAGTTTTCAGCAAAGGTCGTGCAATCCAATTCCCGGAGATTGATGACCAGCTTTTCTTCCAGACCGTTTTCAAGCGTAGCTCCAACATACGGAGTACCTAAAAATGAATACCCAATTTCAGGAATCAAATCTGAAATTGGCAAAGCAGATCTGGATAAAAATAACTTTAGTTTTTCTTCAGCAATACGTTTGTCTTCGGCCTGAAAGATGCAATTTCCAGGCGAAGTTTTCAACTGGGCAAAAGAATTGGGCAAGCTGGCTACAAGTAAAAGAAGCAAAAAACCGATTTTATTTTTCATTTTTCTGATCATTATTTGACAACGATAAAGTTAGAAAAGTTTGTTTAACCGAGCCTGATTTGCTCCGTAAATAGAGTTTTTAATGCGATTGATGAATCGACCGGATTTTTGTTGACTTGTTCTAAAACATGTTAAAGTTAAATCATTCCTATTTTAATGGTTCATTTTTCATTGGAAGATGTTATGGTTCAGAGTACAAGAAGATTTTCTATTTGTTGAAGGCAATTGGAATATTGTGTCGTATCTGTCTGAATATTTGAGGTTAAAGTGAATCCAATAATGTAAATTTAATATCTTTGCAATAGTTTTCAGAAAGACCAATATTAAGCTAATACTATGCATAAATTAAGAAATCTTCTTCTGGCAGGATTACTGCTTATATCCTTTATCGTTTCGGCGCAGGAAGAAAAGAAAGAAGAAAAGAGCTACCAGTTTACTGTAGTTAAAGAAATTCCTTGTACACCGGTTAAAGATCAATACCGGTCCGGAACATGCTGGTCGTTCTCCGGTTTAGGTTTTCTTGAAGCCGAAATGCTGCGTCTGGGAAAACCCGCAGTCGATTTATCTGAAATGTTTGTTGTTTATCATTCCTATTCAGATAAGGCTGTGAAATATGTCCGGCTGCATGGAAGCCTGAACTTTGGCGGAGGCGGTGCATTTCACGATGTCACCAACGTGATTAAAGAAAATGGAATTGTTCCAGACGAAGTTTACAATGGACTAAACTATGGCGAGGAAAAGCATGTACATGGTGAACTGGACCGTATTCTTCTTGATCAGGCAAAAGCAATAGTCGAGAATCCGAATAAGAAACTGACCACCGCATGGCACGATGCAATAAATGGAACCTTAGATACATACCTTGGAAAACTTCCTGAAAAATTTAATTATCAGGGTAAGGAATATACTCCTCAAAGTTTTGCAAAGGATTTTGTTGGTCTGAACCTGGAAGACTTTGTGGAGATTACCTCTTTTTCCCATCATCCGTTTTATTCGAAATTCATTATTGAAGTGCCCGACAACTGGTCCTGGGATCAGGTTTACAATGTTCCTTTGAATGAATTGGATGAGATTATTGACAATGCAATCAATACTGGATACACTGTTGCTTGGGCTGCTGATGTGAGCGAAAAAGGATTTTCTACTTCACAAAAGGGTGTTGCTGTACTTCCAATGGTCGACAAAGCCAACATGACTGATGCTGAAATCAACAAATGGGAAAAGCAGACCGAAAAGGAAAGAAACGAAGACCTTTACAAACTTGCCAAACCTGGATTGGAAAAGGTTATTACTCAGGAAATAAGGCAGATTGATTTTGATAATTATCAGACCACCGACGACCATGGGATGGTAATTGTAGGCACTGCGAAAGATCAGAATGGCACACCATACTATAAAGTGAAGAACTCATGGGGAAAATACAACGACTACGATGGCTATTTCTTCGCATCGAAACCCTATGTGATGTGTAAAACCACTTCAATCATGATTCATAAGGATGCCATTCCAAAGAATATCCGAAAAAAACTTAACCTTTAATTTTATAAACCTCGTCAATTGGCGAGGTTTTTTGTTTGGAATATACAGTCAATTGCTTGCCTTTTGTATATTTGACCAATGAGAAAACTTGCTCTGTTTTTAATCTGCCTTATACCATTGTTTGTTTATTCTGAAGAAGATTACACCTGGTGGAACCAAATACATGGATGGCAACCCGGAATGCCCGGTTGGCGAAACTGGATGCATATTACTCCCGGCTATCTTGGTCCAAACGCAATGCCAGTTCCTGATGTAAAAAAGGGAGTTGTACCTGCCGGTTCAAACTTTGAATTTGGGTTGGATCTTCATTTTATGCAGGGAGATCCAACGCAGGATATTTTTGTGAAATATTACCGTTCATTTGCCGAAAACAGAATTGCATTCGAATTGTATGGAGTTGTTGCTGAGCATTATGCAATGTCCACAAACCTTCGTGATGAGCGGATTGCGCGCGATTACGATGGAAAAGGTTTTGCCAATGGTGATTTATATTTCTCTACGCTCATTCAATTGATCAAAGACCGTAAATTTCCGGATGCGATGCTCCGCATGGCTTGCCGCACAGCCTCAGGAAGTCAGATTGAAGCAGCCCGATATTCCGACAGTCCCGGTTATTTTTTCGATCTCAGTTTTTCCAAAAAATATTACGGAGCGGATGAAAAACTAACAATTATGCCTTTTGCATCAGCCGGTTTTTATTCCTGGCAAACGAATGATGAATTGAACCTGCAAAACGATGCCTATATGTACGCTGTAGGAACTGATTTGAAATTGGGAAAATGGTCGTTATCCAATTCTATTTCAGGTTATTCAGGCTATAAACACGAGCGCGACAAACCAATGGTTTATACCTTCGACCTGAACCGTTCATTAAAAAAGAACACCATCAGGCTGCAATATTTGCATGGATTTCGGGATTGGAATTATAACACAATCAAAATTTCGTACATTATTAATCTGAAAAGTAAGCATGGATAAAATTTGACGGCATTTCATTTATTCCTGTTTCTCCTGCTTGTTGTCTTTAATTCCCAAAACGCCGCGGATTCCACTGAAAACCGATTTCCAGCAATAGTTTATAACCGAACGCCGATGATCACGCGGATACATAATTTCTTCAGGAAGTAATTCTTTTCCCTTTGGATTTTTTGATCTCAGCATCAGGCTATTGGCCAGAAAACTAAGGAATTTGGCTTCTTTCGTGTTCCCATTTTTTAATTCGAGAACCGAAATCTTCAGGTCGGTGTACCCCAAAATCAGATTTCCGGTTGCTTTTGAACTGTCGGCAGAGAAGCTAAATTGAAATTGGTCGACTTTTCCGGAGCGGATAGAAATCTTTGCCAATGGCTCCAGTATCGGGTTTAAGATTCGCACGTTAAACGGGCTGAGACTTCCGGTTACAGTAAATAGATTGTCGGGGCAGTCCATCCTGAAATTCATATTTGTTTGCAATTGGCATGAATCTAGAATGGTGGCACTTCCGTCGAACTCCAGATCAGGAATTTTCCCTGATGAGATTTTCATATTGGTAAAGGGCATTAACCGGGCTTGTATATTAGAGAACCCTATTTCACCATCGTTATCGCCGGTTATCGGCTGTTCTGTATAGGTTACATGAGAATTTTCAAGCTTCAAGGAATCGAAAGCAAAGGAATATTTCGATAATTTCAATAAATCCTGAAGCATTGGAGGCCTGCGTTTTTCGTCAAATGGCAAACGCTTGTCGCGGTAAATATTCATATTTAATCCATTCACTGAAACGAATTGACAGGCAAGTTCTTCTTTATCGAACCATCTGCTGATGTTGGGTTGTTCGATGAATACCGAATCAATTTTCCCCTGAAAATAATCCGATTGAAATCCTACTTGTTTCTGATGATCTTCTTTGCTGAAATTTGGGATTATCCGGATCGCTTTGGCTACCAACCGTTTTTTTTCGGAAGAATAATTGATCTCGCCAATTCCATATTGATATAGCTTTTCCTGCCGCTTCAGGTTCGGTATCCGGAAAAAGAATTGGTCGGAATGCATGAACCTGTTATTTGGCTGGTCATCAATCCTGACTTTAGCCAGATGAAATGTGATTTTTTCCTGCAGTTTTTTTTGTCCGTTTTTGAACGCTGAAATATCCGCATCATTTACATTGATCGATTCGGATGCAAAAACATCGGCAAAGCTTTCAAAATGGCGGTAAAGGTTAGCCTTAAACGGATTGAATTTCGCTGAATCCTTTGAATTGGTGTAATACTGGAACGATGGTTTTTCAACGGAAATGGACTCAAAGAAATACTGGTTCTTCCGGTAAACCTGATCCAAATTTAATCCATTCATTTCAAGACCTGGAATGGATAATTCGAACTGATCTTTTGATGAATCCTTTGTTTTTGGCTTGATAGTTAATTGTTTGGCCTGAATCCGCTTGTCGGCAGTTGAAAAGGTAAGTTCATCGATACTGAACTGCTGATTTTTATCCTTGGGCATAAATTTGAACTGAACCATTTGAAAGGTAAAATCTCCCTGATCAAACTCAGGTTTTCCGTTCGTCAGATTATTCTTAATGAAGATATTTTTGGCCGATATATTTAGGTCTGACTGAATGAATAAATACGGTTGAATGCCAAGCTCCGAAAAGACTTTCAGTGAGCCGTCATTCAATTTAAACTGACGTATTGCAATGGATTCAATCTCCTTAGGCAAAGGGATATTGACTTCTTTCAATTCTTTGGAACCAGAATTTTTATTCTTTTGGTAAAGTTTAATTTGCGGAACATTTATAAGTACCTGATCTGCATCAATCTGATGATCGAAATATAATTTTTCAATATCTATTCCCTTAATCCGGATCTCCGGAACTGATAGTTGGATATTCCAGTTAATAGTTGAAGAATTCTTGCTGTTGGTCTCAGGATAAAGTTTCGCATTAATAACAAAAACCTCGTTATTTCGGGTTGAAAAACCAACTTTTTCAGCTTTCAAAACGTGTACATTGTCCGAAAGTCGAATGATATGGTCGCGAACGGTAAAGTCAACAAATTCAGAATAGAGCAGCTCCTTTTTTCCAAATTGGTCTTTATTTATCCGGAGATTTTCCAGACTTAAAGAAAACTGATTATCCAGCGAAATTGTTTTTCCCTTTTTGTTCTGATTAATCAAACGGATGGTGCCGTCCGGAATATCTACCTTTGTGATCTGAATATCATCCAGATAACTCGATAGCAGTTCAAATAAATCTTCAAAATCGGCTTTTGGCTTATCTTGCCTGAGCAGTCCAAAATTTTCGTAATAGATTTGCGGTGTATTTATACTGAAGGTGTCAACAGCAAATTTTTTATTGAAAAATGCTTCATGAAAATCGGCATTCTTCAGGCTCAATTCAGGAATTGTAAACTCGTACAATTGCGATCGGTTATACTTTTGGAGTAATTCTTCCATATTTTCCTTCGAGACCGGGAACAGATGTAAATTCGTTAATATTGCCAGTTTTCGGCGGGTCGAAAGATTGAAATTATCGATGGTAAGTTTATGCAACTGATCGACTAATTGCATCTGGTAGTTGCTGAAATTCAGTTCAATCTGGTTGGCGAAAAATAAGCGGTCCGTTTGGCTTGAACTTATTTCATCAAGCGCAAATCCACTGAGCTGCAATTTAAAGTCTGACTCGATGTTACCGGTTTGCAGTGTGCCAGTTTTATTTACCAATTGCAATTTTCCCTTCTGAACAATTACCTGGCTGGAATAAATACCTTTCACATAGTTCGAAATCAGGGAATAGATGAAACTTGGATTTTCTGGTCTTATCTTTTCTTCACTGATTTCATTTTGCGTTAACATCACTTCCGGATTAAACAGACTAATCTGCTGTAATACAAATCGTTTCTGGTGAAATGCCTTTTTAAAATTAAATAAATCCAATCGTACACTGTCACAGTTGGCCTCAATTGTATTTCTATGGCTTAGCTTATTTTTTTCAGCTTGTATGGGATACAACTGAATGTTTTTTACCATAACCGATTTTGCCCCGGTCGAGAGGTCTATTGCTCCGATGCTCATACGATGAATATTGTCACCCAAAGTCAGTTCATAACCGGAAGCCGAAAAATCAATGTTTTTTGAATAGAATATCCGGCTGGTATCCTGGTTTGAAACTGAATCGAGAAGAAAATTTTCCAGATTAATGTTGATGTTCTTCAAATCCTGCTGGCAGTTCAGATCCTTTCGTGCTTTGAAATGCATCAGCTGTGCATTTTCAAGCTTGAAGTTCTGAATTTGAACGCTGGAAAATTCAGATTTAATCAACTCATAAAGGTTGAACTCATCTTTTGATTTCTGGATGGAATTTAAATTTTTCAGGCCAGTCCAATACTTTATTTTCGCATTCTTGAATATCAACGAATCAATAGGAATTGATTTGCTTTGGAACAAATCATTGATATCCTTGCTGGTTATTCTCAGCTCCGGCACCAGTATTTGAAAACGATCTTTCGCTAAAAGATTATCATTGGGTTCTAAATCCAGATTTTTGGCTTCAATTTGAGCGCTTTTCAACGAATAGGTTACAAATTCTGCATGCAGGGTGTGAATGCTGTCAGCAAGCTTATTCTGATAGTTATGCATCCGCAGGTAAATGTCGCGCGCATCAAAAATCCGGTTTGGATTGGGCAAGAGCAGCGAATCGGTATAAAAATTCAGGATTCCGATGGTAATATTTTCGCCATTGGCCAGTTTTCGTGTTTCGCCAAGTAAACTGTAAAAATCGAAACTTGCATTGGCCAGTTCAATTTTATCAATTTTTATCGAATGGAATGTTTTTGTAACCAGCGGTTTCAACTCCAGTAACAGGTTGCTCAGATTGTACTCCTTTTTATCCACAACGGTTTGCTGCCCGTGAATATTCAATTCTGGCTGACTAATCAGTATTTGTCCAATTTCCAGATTTCTTCGCAAGAGCAGACTAATCAAACTGATTCCTTCAAACCGGATATTTGGGGATGAAAATGAATAAAACTGTTTGTTGGGATTTAACAGCGGCAATGTTTTTAAAATGGAATCGGCAGGATGAAACGAAACCGGACTGATTTCGAAACCCCAATTGCTGAAATTTATAGTAAGATTTTCGAACGATAATTCGTATTTTCCTTTTGATTTTTTAGATACAAATTCCGAAAGGTTCTTATTCAGATAGCTTTGAGCTTCAAAATATATAAACCCGAATGCAGCTATAACTGTCAGCATCAATACTGAAGTTGAGATTGCAAGGACTTTTAATATTTTTCTGCGAAAAGTAATCATTCGAAAAATTGACTTTGCTGCTACTAAAGGAAGTATTACTGAAATCCTTATCGGGCATTGTTCATATAGACTTTAATATTATGAAAAAAGTTGCTTTTTCTGTTGAAATTCTGCCGGAATATGCTTTAAAATCTGAAACTAAATGTTTAAAGGCGATAGAAGGCTGTTGAAACTATTCAGATGCCTTTTACCGCCTTTAAAATGACTTGCTATTCTTATTCCTGTTCAGGATGAAAGGGATTTAAACTCCTAATTCGACAAAGGTTTTTTCAATCCTGTCAAGTGCTTCATTCAGTTGCTCTTCAGTAATAATAAGGGGAGGAGTGAAGCGGATAATGTGCTCATGTGTTGGCTTGGCCAGCAATCCATTGTTTTTTAAAGCAATGCATACATCCCAGGCAGTTATTCCGTTAATCGAATTAATTACGACTGCGTTGAGCAAACCTTTTCCGCGTACGAGCTCAATCAGTTCTGAATCAATTGATTTTAATCGTTTACGGAATATCTTTCCCATTTTTTCAGAGTTTTCAATCAGGTTCTCTTCACGAATTACTTCAAGCGCGGCAATGGCAACTTTCGCTGCGATTGGATTTCCACCATAAGTTGATCCATGTTCTCCTGGTTTGATGGTCAGCATAATTTCATCGTCGGCCAGAACGCATGATACCGGTAACATGCCTCCGGAAATAGCTTTTCCAAGTATCAGGATGTCGGGTCTGACATCTTCATGATCGCAGGCAAGCATTTTACCAGTACGGGCCAATCCGGTCTGAACTTCGTCCGCAACAAACAGAACGCGATGCTTTTTACACAAATCGAAAGCTTTTCGTAAATACCCGTCTTCAGGAACATAAACACCAGCTTCGGCCTGAATCGGTTCAACAAGAAATCCTGCTACATTAGGGTCTTCCAATGCCTTTTCCAAAGCTTTGATGTCGTTGTAAGGAATATTGATAAATCCGGGAGTATATGGTCCGTAATCGTTGTAGGATTCAGGATCA